>CAZPMV010000060.1:0-12039 GCA_964587335.1 uncultured Anaerolineales bacterium | reverse complement strand
GATGTGGGAGTGGCGGTGCCGGTTGGCGTGGCCGTCGGTGTCGATGTGGGAGTGGTGGTACCGGTTGGCGTCAGCGTGGGTGTGGGCGTGTCGGTCGGCGTGGGTGTAGGTGTCGGTGTGGCCGTGGATGTGGGCGATGGTGTGCTAGTGGGTGTGGGCGTCGGCGTCGCGGTGGCCGTGGGTGCCACGTAGGTTGGCACGTAGTGGGCGCTGTTGACCACCTCCACCACGTCGAGCCTAGTGCCGTCCTCCCTGGTTCTGAACGTGATGATGTGTTCCCCCTTGTTCAGGTGCCAGGCTTGGGGAGCGCCTTGCCTGTTGGTGACCTTTGCCCATAGCCAACCTCCGCCCAGGATGTGCCATTCGACTTCTTTTCCCCCGTCCACGGAGGCATAGAAGGAGTCGCCAGCAGTGTCGAGCGCGCTTACCCGCCCCCAGATCCAGTAGTTGCCCGACTGAGGAACGAGGATGGTGAAGGTCACGTATCCCTGGTGGTCACCGCTTCCTTCCGGGGAGTGGATGTAGGCACCAGAGGAACTGTTGTCACCGTAGGCCGTGGTCATGGGCGCGGTGATGAGACCGTCCTCCGCTTCGTGCCGGATGACGATCTCCGATCGTGTCGGCTTGGGGCTAATCGTGGGCGTTGGTTCGTCGGGTATCGGCGTGGGGGTGCGTGTGCTTGTTCTCTCCTCTTTGCTAACTGCGCTAAGCCAGATGAGATGGACGTACTCATCACCATCGCCTTGGTCGTTGAGCAGAAAGTCGATGCCGTGGCTCATCTGGTTGTCGAGGTAGAGGTCTGGAAGCGGCAGGGTCGCGCTCACCACGCGATCGCTTCCCCCTTTGCGCACCTCTTTTTCTTGCGGTCTACCCTGGTAGTCCTTGTACTCGATGGTGAAGCGGTCCCACCCATGGTCGAGGTACCAGATGCGCAGGGCATAGGTGATCTCACCACCGGCATCGGCCGGCATCTGGCTGTGATAGGCCCACGCATCCTCAACGTCGAAGAACAGGGTCTGTCCATTGGTGCGTCGAAGCTGGCGGCCGTAGACTTGCTTGCTGGCCTTGGTAGGCAGGCTGTCTTGCCAGATGATGCTCGTGCCATCGTGGTCTCCCGGCACTCGGCGGTACAGCCAGTGATCCCAGTCGCCTGGTTCGCCACTGACGTAGCCGTTGTCGGGGAATTCGGTATCCCGCAGCACGATCCAGACATCGTGAGAATTGCCGGGGTTCTGTCCCAGGTTGCGGGCGATGAAGTGGGTGAAGCCGCCGAAACTGTCGGGAGCCTCCTCCACCGCCGCCAGATAGGGGAACCAGGAGCATTCCTCAACTGGGCAGTCGTTGCCGTAGCTCTGATAGATGATGAAATCAGCGTCATGCGCCAGTCCATTCAGGGTCATCCAATAGGCGTGTTGGCGCCGCAGGGGCTCAGAAACGTGGTAGGGGGCTGCCTTGGGCTCGTAAGCCAGGGGCATCTTGTCCCGGTACTTCTCTGCTAGCTGAATGAAACCGCGACCCTTTTGCGTGCTCTGCCAGCCGAACGCTGCACCCATATCGGGGGCAATCACATTGGGCTTGTAGCCAATGGGAGGCTCTATTTTGCTGGCATAGTCAACGAAAATCTCGCGGTGTTCCCACTCGGAGTTGCCGGCTTGGATGTACAGGGGAGTCAGGGGAAATGCCTCTCGATACCAGTCCATGACCTTCTTGACGAAGTCCTCGTACTCGATCTTAGTGACGTACCTGTACAGGTCTTCCCAGTACTCGCAGCCTCCGACCTCCACCAACCGCGTAGCAGCCGTCTCCTCGTCGTAACCAGCAGCAATGGTGACGGCTGTGATGCGAGGGTTGTCCCGGTATCTGTTGCCCAAGGCCATCACCATCTGCTTGAAAGCGGCCTGGTATCCAAGGTCATCATAACGGGGCGCCGGTTGCTCCGCGCAGTTCCCCGACCCGATCATGTAGCTGCCCTGCAGAGCTTGCTTGAGCCACTCGGGGCTGTGGTCGGCGAATTCGTTATTATCTTGGCCGGACTGGCTGTAGATGGCTACGGTCAGGATCATGGGCTTGGGCACGACGCGGCCATCGGCCAGAGTGATGGTCATGCCCTCCGCTGCCCGCAGGTATTTCTCAATGGGCTCCCAGTTGAAGTTCCCCCAGCTCGTGTGGATGTCGTTCCAGCGCACTCGGATGTGGCCGCCTACGGGACCGTACTCGGGATGCTCCCGGGCGTAGTCAATGCCGTTGGACGGGTCATCACGGGCATACAGGGCGGGCGCCACCGGTCGGATCTCTGATGGGACAATCAAGGGCTTGGAAGGAGGTGTTGGAGGTGTCGGCGCGAGGGGGGGGCGAGGAAGCCAGGTGGGAGCAAGGTGGTTCAGCAGCAGGTAGACGATAGCGCAGACGACAACAAGGCAAGCGAGCAATAGAAGCCCTGCGAGCATGCGGCGTCGGCTGGTATCCTGCTCTCTCGCTACGTTTTCAGGAGGGCTATGACCTGGCTGACCCATGATCTATCCTGTCTCCCTTTCGCTGCCGCTGGGACAAGAACCAACCCACGTTGTCACCAATGAGCGGCCCTTTGGTCTAAGCCTCGGGATGAAGATCTGCCGCGTTTCCAGCGATCCGCCTCTGCCAAGACCGGGGCGGGGACGCTCCCCCGCAACGAGCAGGAGGGGGAAGTTACGCGATAGTCCCAATCACGATCGCATTATATCACATTTCGCACCGTTCACCAAGAGTTGGTGGACATGAACTGTAGCTGCTCGCAGCTCCTCAATGAGGAGATGCAGGTGCGTCGGGTTTAATGGTTTGCATTTGCTGTCCAGGTGCGTTATAATGGGTTCATGACTAGCACGACGAGCACAGTCTCTTTGATTCTGGCCATTCTTCTCCTGACCTACCTGGGCATGGGCCTCCTGTACGCACTCTGCACTCCCGCCTGGCAGGTACCGGACGAACCGGCGCATTACAACTACGTGCGCCACCTGGCCGAAATGGGCTGTTTCCCTGTCTTGCAGATGGGTGACTATCCTCACGAATACCTGGAGGAGATCAAGGCTCGCCGCTTCCCTCCCGATCTGTCCATTGACCCCATCCGCTACGAGTTCCATCAGCCCCCGCTCTACTACCTGCTGGCGGCGCCGGTCTTCTGGCTGAGCGGGGGGCGCCCGCTGCCACTGCGGCTGCTCTCAGTAGCCCTTGGCGGTGTGCTGCTGCTGGTCGCCTACGGCGTGGTGCGAACGATTTTCCCAAGGCAGTCAGCTTTGGCGCTGGGTGCGACCGCTTTCGTCGCCTTCGTGCCCATGCACCTGGCCATGACAGCGGGGGTGGAGAACGATACGCTGGCGGAATTGCTGCTGGCAATAGTCGTTCTGTTGTCGGTGCGGCATATCGCGGAAGGAAGTGAAGTAAGAAGGGGAACCTGGCGGCGGTTGGCGCTGCTGGGCATCGTGCTGGGGCTGGTGCTGGTAACCAAGACCACGGCCTACGCTGCCGTGCCGGTGACACTTGTCGCTGTGGTCTGGGAGTGGCGTATCGCGTATCACGCATCACCTATCACGCGTCACGCATCGCGATCTGAAGGCTGGCGCTCTCTGGGTTGGCGATTGCTAGTCAGCTTCGGCCCCGCTCTGGCCATCGCCTTGCCTTGGTACGTGCGCAACGGTATCGTCTACGGCTGGTCGGACGTGACCGGCCTGCGCTGGCATGACGCCGTCGTCGTGGGCCAGCCGCGCACCGCCGAGTGGATCGCCCGCTACGGCTGGGGTGACTTCCTGCGCCGCTTCGCCGACTTCTCGTTCAAGAGCTTCTGGGGAGTGTTCGGCTGGATGGGCGTGTTCTTGGACAGCCGCATCTACCTGGCGCTGGGGCTGCTGACTGTGGTGGTAGCGGTGGGGTTTCTAGCGCTTGTGGCTAGGCGGGGCTGGTCGCGAGCAGGGAGGGATGCGAGGGAAAAGAGGGGATTGAAGGAACTGAGGGAAGCTGGGGGGAGCCCAGGAGAACGCGGGGGGACCTGGCGGCAGTTGGTGTTGTTGGGGGTGTGGGTCGGTTGGACGGCGCTCCAGTATTTGGCCTACAACGTCACCTTCGTGCAGCATCAGGGGCGTTACCTGTTTCCGGCGCTGATTCCCATCGGGCTGGCCTTCGCCTTGGGCTGGCGGGAGGCGCTGCGACCACGAATGAGCCGCCGGCTGGCCGCGTTGTTGGGCTTCCTCGTCTTGGCGCTGGCGGTTGTCGGTATGGTGACGGGCGACTGGCCCATGTGGTCGCTGGTCTTCTGCGCGGCAGGTGCGCTGGGTCTCTTCATCCGGCCCTGGCTGCCGCGTCGGCTCGACAGTCTGCTCTTTGCGCTGCCCTTCATCGGGCTCGCTGTCCTCGACCTCGTCAGCCTCTTCGTCTTCATCGTGCCACAGTTGAGCTGAAGCTGGTAGATTGGATGGACTTGGATTGAATCTGGCCGCGTCCCCCGCGGAGGCCGAGAGGCTACTCGCTTCGGGCACCGTTGAGGCGGACAAGGTGACGGTGACCACGGGGACTGGCGGTCGCATCGTCGAACTCCTGGTGAACGAGGGCGACTCCGTGGAGGCCGGGCAGGTGGTGGTGCGGCTCGACGCGGCGTCACTGGAGGCGCAGATCACTCAGACGGAAGCGGCGGTGGTGGTGGCCGAAGCGCAGCACGCGCTGGACAACCCCTGCCTGGCGCTGAAGCCCGGCATGCCTGCCGGTGCAGGACTCAAAGGAGTCTGAAGGGTTGCCTCTCAGCCCTCTCAGACCCTTTTCCATGATGGAGCAAAGGGGATACTTCATGTCAAGATATTCCAAGGAATCAGACCTCGTCACCGTCTACACCTCCATGGGCCCGCTGCGGGCGGAGGTGATCAGGAGCAAACTGGAGGCGGCGGGCATCCCCGTACTGCTGCGCTACGAATCCGCCGGGCTGGTCATCGGTATCACTGTAGACGGCCTGGGCGAGGTCAGGGTGCAGGTGCCGCGGGAACTGGCGGACGAAGCCCGCTCCCTCATCGAACCGGCGGATATCGTTGCTGAGGAAGAAGAGGAGGAGCCCTCTTTGCCATAGGGCACACTTGAGCGGCAGGAGTGCCGGTCCTGGGTTTGCAGTGTGGTGGCTTCTGTTGCTTTCCTGCCTGGCAAACGGTGCTGAAGAGCTTACCAACGAGTCCCCGTTGCTCCCTTCGGCTGAGTCCTCCAGCTATTGTCGATGTTCCTGGCCCAAGCCCCCATGTTTTTGACACATCCTTGCACATAGAGTAGAATTATGGGTTGCAGACGCGTCCGGGAGAATTCGACATGGCTTACAACCCAGAGAATCCACTCATCGTCCAGGGAGACAAAACGGTCCTCCTGGAGGTAGATAACCCCCTCTACGAACAGGCTCGCGATGTCCTGGCGCGCTTCGCCGAATTAGAGAAGAGTCCCGAATACGTCCACACTTACCGCGTGACCCCACTTTCCCTCTGGAATGCTGCGGCTGCTGGCATGTCCGCCGAGGCCATCATTCAGGGATTGTCGGACCATAGCAAGTACCCGTTGCCGGATAACGTCCGTGTGGATATCCTCGACTTTATCTCTCGTTATGGGCGAGTCAAGTTGATCCGCGAGGATAGCCAACTACTGTTGGTTTCCGATGACGTGCCACTCATCGCCGAGTTGGTGCGCCACAAACGACTGCTTCCCTACATTCTGGCGCAGCGGGATCCTTGCACGCTGGTGGTGAATCCGGCTCGCCGTGGGCACATCAAACAAGCGCTGACCCTGATCGGCTATCCGGCGGCAGACCTGGCGGGTTACGTCACGGGCGCGCTGCTGCAGTTCTCCCTGCGCCGGATGACGAAGGACAACGAGACGTTCTCTCTGCGTCGCTACCAGCAAGAAGCGGTGGACATCTTCCACGCTGGCGGCGCAGCCCACGGAGGCAGCGGCGTCGTTGTCCTTCCTTGCGGTGCGGGCAAGACCATGGTTGGCATGGGGGTCATGGAGAAGCTGCAATGCAACACCCTTATTCTGTCACCCCACACCGTTGCCGTGCGTCAATGGATCGCCGAACTGCTGGACAAGACCTCGCTGACCGAGGAGATGATCGGCGAATACTCGGGGCTGCGCAAGGAGGTCCGGCCTGTGACCATCACCACCTATCAGATCATGACCTACCGCCCGCGGCGCAAGAGGGGCAGCCTGCCGCCGGAGCAGGAGTTCCCTCACTTCGCTCTCTTCGACAAGCGGGACTGGGGGCTGATCATCTATGACGAGGTGCACCTGTTGCCGGCCCCCGTCTTCCGCATCACGGCTGAGATCCAGGCCCGCCGTCGGCTGGGGCTGACGGCCACCTTGGTGCGGGAGGATGGCCGGGAGACTGATGTCTTCTCCCTCATCGGTCCCAAGAAGTACGACGTGCCCTGGAAGGACCTGGAGAAGCATGGCTGGATCGCTGCTGCCGATTGCTGCGAGATACGCGTGTCCATGTCTGACGAGGATCGCCTCACCTACGCGGTCGCCGAGAGACGGAGCAAGTACCGTATCGCAGCCGAGAACCCGCGCAAGTTGGTGATTCTGGATCAACTGTTGGCCAAGCACAAAGGGGACAACGTCCTCATCATGGGCATGTACCTGGATCAGCTCAGGGTGATCGCCGAGCGATACGACGGTACTCCCATCATCACCGGCAAGACTTCTATTCGGGAGAGGGAGAAGCTGTTCGATCAGTTTCGCCGTGGGGAACTGAAGACCCTCATCGTCTCCAAGGTGGCCAACTTCGCCCTGGACCTACCCGACGCCAACGTAGCCGTCCAGGTTTCCGGCACTTTCGGCTCCCGGCAGGAGGAAGCACAGCGGCTGGGCCGCATCTTGCGCCCCAAGGAGAAAGGGCAACTGGCTCATTTCTACAGCGTCGTTAGCCGCGATACCAGGGATCAGGAATTCGCCGCCAACCGCCAGCTCTTTCTGACCGAGCAGGGATACCGCTATCTCATCTTGTACGAGGATGAGGTGGAAGAATATGAACCGGGTGTCAGTTGTACCTAAGGGCCAATATGCGGTCACTGATACCTGATACCGAAACAGACATGCGAACTTTGCAAACCCTAACCGAAAACGACATCACCTCACTCTTCACGCCCCGCTCATGGAGCCGGGCTCGTAGCTACTACCGTAGTCACCGCGTGCGCGATGCTTGCTGCCTGGGGACTACGCTCGTAGCCAAGGTGCAAGGCACTCGACTCTACAATGTGGAAATCGAGGTGGCCGATGGCCGAGTGGGTGCCACGTGTTCCTGTCCCCATGACTGGGGCGGCTACTGTAAGCACGTCGGTGCAGTGCTGCTGACCTGGATACACCAGCCGCATCAGTTCCGTGTGACGGAAGTGAAAGATGAGGAGTTGGAGGTGGAGACGCAGGAGTCTCCGCCTCCACCAGGCACACCGAAGGTTCCCCCGTGGGTCAGCGAGAGCTTCCAGGCGCGCCGCGCCCGAATGCAGCGCGAGCTGGGTGATATGCTGTCCGCGTTCAAGATGCAGCAACTGCGAGCCATCATCAAGCGGCGCGGCTGGCCCATCCGTGGCACGCGCAAGGAAGACCTCACCCACTCACTCGCTCCTCGCCTCGGGGCTGCGGCGGAGACAGCCAGTGCCGTGGCGCGGCTTTCCCTGGCCGAGCGCATGGCCCTGCAGGCCGTCCTGCTGTTGGACAGCGGGTGCGGCATAACAGCCGACGACATTGCCCCTGTCTTTCGGGTCCCGCTCAAGGATGCCAATACTGCGCTGATGTCGCTTGCTGGGCAGGGCCTGCTGATTTCCACTACGGAGACTTTCTTCGTGGGGAAAAGATGGGTACACGGGCCGGTGTATCGGCTTCCTCCAGCCATTCGCTGCAGCCTGCCGCCACTAGCCGAAGCCAAAAAAGCAAACATCCCCTCCGGAGAGATCGTTGTCTCGCCGCCTTTTGCGCTGCTGGTCGCGGTGCATCGCGTGTGGCAGCAAATGGCACAGCAGGAGATGCATCTGCGCCCGCCCATGCCCCGCCCGCGCATGGAGCGTTTGTACAAGGTGCTGGAGGATTGGGACTACGTTCCGGTTGAGCTGGTGCAACTCCAGGGGCGACACTCCTGGGACTATGGTCTTGAGGCTGCGTTGACCATCCCTCCGCTGCCCTTTGCTCTTGACGACGAGGCTATGGAAGCGCTCACACCTCTCTGCGGCGGAGAGCCGGATCTGGTGGATTTCATCTACCACTTGCTGTTGGAGATGGGCCTGGTGGCTCCGGGTAGCCCTGTGAGGGTGCAGCGAGATGTTGTGTACCGATTCCTCCGCCATTCCGAAGCAGAGCAGCAAGCCATGCTGGCCCGAACCTATTTCCGCCTCGAAAGCTGGAGCGAGATCAGCGACTTGCAGAGGCGTGCGGGAAGGCTGTCGCTACGTCGCTCGGCTCGTGACATCTCCTTCAAGCCGGAGAAGCTGCGAGCAGAGTTGGCTCGCGCCCGTGGCCTGGTGCTTCGCGCTTGCTCCTGCCTGCTCGACAGGACATGGGCCGGTCTGGATGAGATCCTGAGGCCGCTGCGCGGCGCGTGGAGCGATTTCCCGGACCTTCCCCCGGCGCCCAGCGGGACGTACCGCGGCAAGGCCCGTTGGTGGGCCGTCTCGGATGTCACTGGCAAGCGACTCGATGGAGAGCATGCTGAGCAGTGGAACTTGGCCCAGGGAAACTTCGTGCGGGCCATCATCGAAGGGCCGCTGCACTGGCTGGGTCTGGTGGAGCTATGCCGTCGGGACGGCGAACTGATGGCTTTTCGTCCCCTGGGTCTGGCTGACTTCCTTTGGGATCGGGTTCCCGTGGTTATGGCGGAGGCTGTGGCTGTTCCCGCCCTGGAGGATGCTGTCTCCGTGGACGGAGCGGAGATGACCATCGCCGTACGGCCCAGCAGTATCGGCGCTGGGGCCCACAGCTTGCTAGGTCGCATCGGCAAGCTGGAGGAGGCCACACCACAGCGCTTCGTCTACCGGCTGAGCAAGGAAGCCGTCCACGAGGCTTTCGAGAGCGGTCTGACGCTGGAGGATCTGTTGCGTGGTTGGGAGGAGCACCTGGCTGTCCCGCTGCCCGAATCCACGCGGGAGAGGCTCACAGAGTGGTGGGCCAACTACGGGCGTGTGCGCCTCTACAAGAACCTGACCGTCATTGAGTTCGCCGACGACTTCGCCCTGCGGGAACTGAAGGCGGGGACTTCGCTGGCACGGCACATCGTAGCCGAGGTCTCGCCCTGCCTGGTCATCATCCCCCGTTCCTCGGCGAAGCTGCTGATGGAAGAGTTGGTGCAGAGGGGCTATACACCGAAGGGTTGGTAGGCTGGCAGACTGGTGGATTGGTGAACTGGTCACCATCCTATATCTACCAGCTTGCCAGTGTGCAAAAGTGAGCGTAAGCATGAGTGATGAGCTGATCGGGCTTCTGAAAGAGTACAACTACCATACGCTGCTGAAGATCGCTGAGCATGCCGGTCTGGACATCTGCGATGAGAGGGGCAAGAGGCTGCGCAAGGCGACATTGGTGCCGCTGATGTGCCGCCACTTCTTCACCGAAGCCTGTGTCCAGGCATCGCTGGCGGAATTGTCGGAACTGGACAGGGCCGTGCTGAATCGGCTGCTGCTGCGCGGTGGCGAGGCGGACACCATCAGTTTGCGCCAGGAGGTGGTGCGGGATGGGCTGGCCGCTGAGCAATCATCGCAGAAGCCGAGGGGATACCGGCGCCGATCGTATGGCAGTAACGTCCCTCCTCGGTCGGATTCTCGCGTCTTCCCTGATGTCATCGCCCGGTTGACACTACACGGGTTGGTGTTCACCAAAGTCCCCTCCGTGGTATATGGGAGTGTTGCATACAAGCTCAACTTCAACCCGGGATCGGTGATCTACGTCCCCCCAGCGATACGCCCCTTCCTACCCGAGCCGGCTCAGCCCTCTCTGGAGATTGATCCGGCTGACATCGGCGAGCGTCGCGCCACTGCCCCCGACATCTTTCTGCGCGACCTCCTGCTCTATTGGCTCGACCTACGCCAGAACGAAGTCACTTTCATCCAGGCCGGCACGGTGGGCAAGCGCCACCTCAAGCGCATCAACAGCGTGCTGATCGAGTCTGAGCCCGATCTCGCCGAAGCGGCGAGCGAGACGGACGCTGAGCGCCTCTTCTTCTTGCGGATCTTGCTGGAGGATATGGAACTGGCCATCCGCGACGGGCGTCGATTGCTCCCCAAGGGTAGCCGATTGCAGGTGCCCGACGTCTGGTCTGGTTCCGCAGCAGAGCAATTAGGGCTGTGTGTGCGAACCTGGGAGAAGAGCAAGCGCTGGGATGAGCTTCAGGACCTGCGTCTCGCCAGTCTGGCCGACCGGCAGCAGGGTCGTAGTGCCTTGTTGGATTTCCTGCGCACGCTTCCGTCCGACACGTGGCTTTCGGTGGGGCTACTGCTGAGCCGGCTGGTGGCCACTGATCCTGACTTCTTGGTCAGAGACCGCAACGTCGTGTCCAGCCGAAGCTCCGGCTACATTGATGGCCACTGGTATAGGAGCGGCGAGATGATGGCCGCGCAGCTTACGCAGCTCGAAAGGAGCTTCCTGGACAACGCGCTGACCGGTCCGCTGTTCTGGCTGGGCGTCGTGGACGTGGGGATGAGGGAGGGGCAACCGGGCAGCTTCTGTATCACGCGGGAGGGGGCCAGCACCCTGGGCATGGCCCCAGCCGAGGCCGCTCCTGCGGATCAGGGGCGGATCATCGTGCAGCCCAATTTCCAGATCTTCGCCCTGGGACCGGTGCCCCTATCTCTCCTGGCCCGCCTGGAGATCTTTGCCCACCGCGTCAAGGCGGAGCGTGGCGCGTTCGAGTATCATCTCTCGCGAGATTCGGTCTATCGTGCCCAGGAGGTGGGCTACGGGACCAAGGAAATCCTGCATCTTCTGACAGAGGAAGCCCGGACCGAGGTGCCCCAGAACGTGCTCCGTTCCTTGCAGGAATGGGGGGCGTTGCACGAACGCATTGTGTTCCGCGATCACGTTTCGCTGTGTCAGGCGACCAGCCCGGCCATGCTGGATAAGCTTCTGGCCGACGAGCGGGTAGGCTGCCATCTTTCCCATCGGGTCTCGCCTACGGTGGCGTTGGTCAAGGCGGGCAACGCTGCCGACGTGTTGGTTGGCTTGCTGGAGCGGGGCATCCTGCCTGCGGTCTCTACTGATCAGCCCGACGCTGATGTGAATGCGGTGTTCGCCGATGAGGAGGGGGTGTTGTCTTTCGTACACGCCGTGCCCAGTCTGCATCTGCAGGGCCGCTTGAGCCGCCTGGCCGAGCCCTCCGATGGCCCCTACCGCATCACGGAGAGTGCAGTACAGGCAGCGCTCCGAGGCCACTTCGACGGGGTGCCGGCCCTTCTGCAGGAGCTAGAGAAGCTGCACCGCGGGCCGTTGCCCGAACGGCTGGTGCTGCGCATCAAGGCCTGGGGGCATCATTTCGGCGATGCGGCTTTGTCCCCATTGACGCTCTTGCAGGTCAAGGACAAGGAGACGCTGCGCGAGTTGCTGGCCGATCCGGAGGTGGGACCGTTGCTTTCGCGCTTCAGGCCCAGTGCGCGCAAGGCGCTGGCCATGGTGGACGAGCGGAAGCTGGAGACGCTGCGTGAGCTACTGGCGGAGCGGGGGATGAAGGTCAGCGACAGGTTCAGGTAGGTTGGTGGATTGGTGAACTGGCAGACTGGTTGACCGTCGCTCGGCCCACCACTCTGCCAATCTACCAATGTACCAATCTACCAATCTACCAGCAGAAGGAGACCAAACCATGAACAAACGACACGCGTTCCGTGCCATCGAGGCTACCTTTGTGCTGCTCTTTTTCCTGCAGGCGGTGCGGGTGCTTTTTTCGGTGCTCTTCGGCGTCATCTACGACGCGCTGTTCGAGGGGCCGTTCACGCTGGCCGCGCCGCTGAAGATCCTGCTGTTTTTGCTGGCGCTGCTCTGCCCGTTGCTCACGCCGCGGGGGCAACGGGCACA
>CAZPMV010000059.1:9252-13550 GCA_964587335.1 uncultured Anaerolineales bacterium | reverse complement strand
CCGGTCATGGAGGGCAAGGCGCTGATCTTCAAGTACCTGGGCGGGGTGGATGCTGTGCCTATCTGCCTGAACACCAAGGATCCTTACGCGATCATCCAGACCGTCAAGCTGATCCAGCCCTCCTTCGGCGGCATCAACCTGGAGGACATCTCCCAGCCCAAATGCTTCCGCGTGCTCGACCTCTTGCGCAGCGATCCTGAGGTGCACATACCGGTCTGGCACGACGACCAGCAGGGCACAGCTACGGTGGTGCTGGCCGGCTTGCTCAACGCGCTGAAGATCGTGGGCAAGAAACCCGAAGACATCAGGGTGGCCCTCATCGGCGTGGGGGCGGCCAACGTGGCCACGTTGCGATTGCTGATCGCCAGTGGCGTGAAGTGGGGCAACGTCGTGGCCTGCGACAGCAAGGGCATCCTGCATCCCGAACGCGAGGACATCAAGGAGCGCAGGATCGAATTCGTGGACAAGTGGCGCGTTTGCCTGAACAGCAATGCCGGGGAGCGGCGCGGCGGCCCGGCCGAGGCCATGCGGGGCGCTGACGTCTGCATTGCCTTCAGCAAGCCGGGGCCGGGCACCATCTTGCCGGAGTGGGTATCGAGCATGGCCGAGGGTGCTATCCTCTTCCCCTGCGCCAATCCTATCCCCGAGATCTGGCCCTGGGAGGCGAAAGAGGCGGGGGCCCGCATCGTGGGCACGGGACGCTCCGATTTCCCCAACCAGGTGAACAACTCGCTGGGCTTCCCCGGCATCTTCCGTGGCGTGCTGGACGTGCGGGCGCGCACCATCACCGACGAGATGGCCATCGCCGCAGCCGAGGAACTGGCCCTCTGCGCGGAGGAACGGGGCATCCACGAGGAGAACATCGTGCCTACTATGGACGAATGGAAAGTGTTCCCGCGAGAGGCGGTGGCCGTGGCCCTCAAGGCTCAGGAGCAGGGCGTGGCCCGACTCTCACTCTCGCGAGAAGAGCTGTATGACATGGCGGAAACGAAAATCCGCCAGGCGCGGGATATGGTGCAGTTCTTGATGGAGAAAGAGCTCATCCCGCCGATGCCGGCGGAGTGAGCATAGCCATCGAAACTCGGGCAGACAAGGGAAGACCAAACAGGGAGGGAACACTATGTACGACGCGATCGTTATCGGCGGCGGCCCAGCGGGGATCACGGCAGCGGCTATGGCTATCAACCGGCGGCTGGATACCCTCATCATCGCCGAACAATGGGGCGGCCAGACCGCCTACACTATGCAGTTGCAGGATAAGGAAACCTACGAGGTCATCACGGGCGAGGAGCTGTTGAGCCGCTTCCGCCAGCAACTGGATTACCTGGATTTCTGCCGCCACTTCGACCGGGTAGCAAAGGCAGAGCCAGCGGATGACCACTTCATCGTGCAGACCGAGGATGGTGACCAGTTCGAGTCGCTGTCCCTGATCATTGCTACTGGCGCCAAACCGCAACGTTTGGAGGTACCGGGCGAGGAACGACTGGCCGGTCAAGGTCTGAGCTATTCCGTGGTGGCCCACGGTGCGCTCTTCCTGGGCAAGGATGTGGCCGTGGTGGGCACGTATCGCCGGGCTCAACTGGCAGCCTGTGAGTTGAGCCAGTATGCCCACCAGGTATACCTGTTCGCCCCAGAGTTGTTGCCTGTCGACTGGCCGCTGGTGCCGGTGCTGCGCCGCCTGGAGAACGTTAAGATCCACGAAGGGGCCACCGTGCTGGAAGTGAAGGGGGAGCACTTCGTGGAAGGCATCGTCGTGCAGACAGTGGACGGCGCGACGATGGACGTGCCCGTGAAGGGGGTGTTTGTCAAGCTACCGCGCAAACCCAACTCCGAACTGGTGCGCGACTGGCTTGAATGCGATCATGAAGGGCGCATCAAGGTCAACGTCTACGGGGGGACGAGCTGTTCTGGTGTGTTCGCTGCCGGTGATGTGACCCACCTCTCCGAGCAGGTGCTGGTGCACATCGGCGAGGGGGCCAAGGCGGCTGCGGAGGCCCACGGCTACTTGCTGGGACTGAAGGCCAGGAACGGATAGATCAGCAGATCAGTAAATTGGCAAGGCGGCAAAGTCGCGTGAGGAAACCGATGGTCAAGGTGATTCTGCGAAATCGGGAATGGGAATTGCGGCCGGGGATGACGGTGAGGAGTGCCATCCTCAAGCTGGGGCTGGACCCGGAAGCAGTGCTGGCGGTACGAGAGGGAAAGCTCATCAACGAAGCGACGTTGACGAGAGACGGCGATACCATCAAGCTGGTGGCGGTGATCTCGGGCGGATAGTCCTTCATGACCAAAGACGAAGGACCAAAGGCCAGGGACCAGGGACAAAGGACCAACGATCAATGAAGTGCAAGAAATGTGGCGCCGTCGCCGTCATCAACATGCGCCATCACCGGTTGGCGCTGTGCGCCGACCATTACCTCGATTGGTTCGTGACCTACACGCAGCGAACCATTGAGAAGTTTCGCATGTTCGGCAGCGGCGGCCGGTTGCTGGTGGCCGTTTCCGGCGGCAAGGATAGCCTGGCGCTGTGGGACGTGCTGCTACGGCTGGGGTACCAGGCCGACGGGTTGTATATCAAGCTGGGGATCGAGCACCAGGGCTACTCGGATAGGTCGCTGGACTATGTGCAGCGGTTTTTGGAGACAAGCGAAGCGGCAAATCCGTCCCACGGCCCACGCCCCACGCAACACGTCATACACGTGGTGGACATCAAAGGGACGTATGGTGAGAGCATTCCCGAGCTGGCGCGGCGCACAGGGCGAGGGCGGGGCAAGCCCTGCTCCGTCTGTGGTCTGGTCAAGAGGCACGTGATGAACCGCGTGGCACAAGAGGGTGGCTACGCGGCGCTGGCCACGGGCCACAATCTGGACGACGAGGCGGCGGTGCTTTTGCAGAACACGCTGCGTTGGCAGACGGGCTATCTGGCCCGGCAAGCGCCGGTGCTGGAGGCGACACATCCTGGCTTGTCCCGCAAGGTCAAGCCCTTCTGTCGCCTTTACGAGAGGGAGACGGCTGCCTACGCGCTGGTGCGAGGTATTGACTACATCTACGATGAATGCCCGCATGCCACCGGAGCGACGACGATCTCCCACAAGGAATTGCTGAACCGCCTGGAAGGGCGCTCGCCGGGGGCCAAGCACAGTTTCTACCTGGACTTCCTGCGGGCGAAGAAAAAGGGCCGACTGCTCCTGCCGGCGGCGGAGGTGGATCTGCACCCGTGCGAGAAGTGCGGACAGCCGACCACCGCGCCGGGGCTGTGTGCCTTCTGTCGATTGTGGCAGTAGTGTTCAGCGCTGCCGGATTTGAGGTTCAAAGTTGAAACAGACATACACGCTCCCTACACTGGAGGACCTGCCTCCCGACCACCGCTCCGGCTTCGTGGCCGTCATCGGGCGGCCCAACGTGGGCAAGTCGACGCTCGTCAATGCCTGGCTGGGCCAGAAGATCGCCATCGTCTCCCCCAAACCGCAGACGACGCGCAACCGTCTGCGCGGCATTCTGACGCGGCCCGACGCACAGGTCATCTTCGTGGACACCCCTGGCATTCACCAGCCGCATCACAAGCTGGGCGAGTTCATGGTCGAGACCGCTGTGCGCGCCATCCCCGAAGCGGACGTCATCCTCTGGATGGTAGACGTATCGGTGCTGCCCACAGCCGAGGACCGGCAGATCGCCGAACTGCTGGCAGAAAAGGCCGCTGGCCGGCCGGTGATCCTAGCGCTGAACAAAGCGGATCTGGTGAAACCGCAGGATGTGGCAGCGCACAGCGAAGCGCACCTGACCCTGGTAGATGAGTCGGATTGGCTCTTGATCTCAGCCAGGCGTGGGGACAACCGCGATGAATTGCTGGAGAAGGTGATCTCTCACTTGCCGCTGGGCCCGCGCTACTACCCTGCCGATCAGGTGACGGATCAGCAGGAGCGGTTCATCGCTGCAGAACTGGTGCGGGAGCAAGTGTTGCGCCACGCGCACCAGGAGGTGCCCCACGCCGTGGCCGTCGTCGTGCAGGAGTTCAAGCGTCGCTCTGAGGACATGACCTACATCAGTGCCAGCATTTACGTGGAGCGAGAGTCGCAGAAGAAGATCCTGCTCGGCGCAGGTGGGCAACTCATCAAACGCATCGGCAAAGCAGCGCGGGAGGAAATCGAGCGGATGGTGGGCACCCGAGTGTACCTCGATCTGTGGATCAAAGTGCGGCCCAAGTGGCGGAAGAAAGAGCAGGAGTTGCGCCGTTTCGGCTATGCGTTGCCGGAGCGAGAGCAACATTGACAGAATGAGCGATTTGTGGTTTACTATGG
>CAZPMV010000059.1:6151-9152 GCA_964587335.1 uncultured Anaerolineales bacterium | reverse complement strand
GAAAACGTGGGCGAGATTGCTGAACAGAAGAAACCCACGCTGTAGGGTGGGAGAGCAACAGTGGAGCCGTCGGTCTGGGGGCCGTCAAGGACGCGCTCAGATAGGCAGACGGCGTCGTGTACAGTCATCCAACATCTACACATCTTTCAAGGAGGTCTGATCATGGATTTCGGAGCAATGCTCAATCGTTTGGTCCGCGCGGCACGGCTGGACGTCAGCCTGTACGAGGAAGTGGAGGCTGATACCACACTGACGCAGGAAGCGTTGGTCGTGGTGGTACTCATTGCCGCCATCAACGGGATCGTCGGCTTCATCGTGGGCCTGGCCATGGGAAATGGCATCGTGGCGGCTCTTATCGGTCTCGCGTGGGGCGTAGTATGGGCCATCGTCGGCTATTTCCTCTATGCCTTCCTGGCTTACTCCATCGGCACGAAGTTGTTCCAGGCTACCACGGACTTCGGCGAGATGCGTCGGGTATTGGGGTATGCCTATGGCCCGACGATCTTCTCCCTGGTGCCCTGTATCGGCTGGTTGGTTGCTCTCGTGTGGACCGTGATCACGAGTGTAGTGGCCATCCGCCAGGCCATGGATAAGGATACCACCAAGGCAATCATAACCGCGGTGATTGCCGTCGTGATCGTGTTCATCATCGGCGCGGTGGTGGGCGGCTTGATCGGCGTCACCGGCGTCGGTTTCGGAGCCATCATGGACGCGTTCCAGCAGATCTAGTAGGCACGCGCATCACACGAGCCGCAGTTGAAGCTAATCGGGGGTGGGCCTATCTCACCCCCGATTGCCGCGTGAGGAGGCTTCTCTGCCGAACGAGCTTTTGGCTTTGACAGGAACTGCGGGGGAGTGTATAATTCGGATACACCGAACGAGACTTCGCTGCTTTGGCGGAACAACCCACCACCAACGACGCTGCGTGAGCATCTACAACGAAGGAGTGACACACCATGCGTGAGATCACCGTCCAGGAGATCACCGACACCGTTGCCCGGCTGTGCATGGAGGCGAACTACTACCTGCCGGAGGACGTTCTGGCCAGCTTGCAGGCGGCGCGAGAGGCAGAGCCTTCGCCCGTGGGCAAAGAAGTGCTCGACCGCATCCTGGAGAACGCTGAGATCGCCCGCCGGGAGCAGATGCCCCTCTGCCAAGATACGGGACTGACCGTGGTTTTTCTGGAGATCGGCCAGGAGGTGCACATCGTCGGTGGCGGTCTGGTGGAAGCCATCAACGAAGGTGTGCGCAGGGGCTACCTCGAAGGCTACCTGCGTAAATCGGTAGTCGCCCATCCTTTCTCGAAACGCATTAACACTCGCGACAACACCCCCGCCGTGATCCACACCGAGATCGTCCCTGGCGACACGCTGAAGATCACAGTTGCCCCCAAGGGAGGCGGCAGCGAGAACATGAGCTTCCTGGGCATGCTCAAGCCCGCCGACGGTCGTCAAGGAGTCATCGATTTCGTGGTCAACTCCGTGGACAAAGCGGGAGCGAACCCCTGTCCCCCCATCATTGTGGGTGTGGGAGTTGGTGGCACTATTGACCAGACGACGCGCATAGCCAAGAAGTCGCTGTTGCGTCAGGTTGATGAGGCACACCCGGACCCGGAGGTGGCGGCGCTGGAAGCCGATATCTTGGAGCGAGTCAACAGGTTGGGCATCGGTCCGCAGGGATTCGGCGGCCACACCACCGCACTGGCGGTGCACGTGGAGACCTTCCCTTGTCACATCGCCAGCATGCCTGTGGTCGTGAACATCCAATGCCACAGCGCACGACACAAGGAGGCAGTGCTGTAGACGAGGAGGGGAACCATTACGAGATACTCTACTCTTGAGTATTGGACAGACGAAGGATGGTATGTCGGTAGGCGAGGAGAAGTTCCAGGGGTATTCAGTCGGGGAGTGTCTCTCCAGGGATTAGAGGAGAACATGCAAGACGCCTATCGACTGATGATGGAATGCGAGCTGATTCGGAGACAACTTGGGCTCAAATGAGCGGTGCGATGTAGGATGTAGGAGATGAATGCATGAAGATCACAACACCTTTGGCGGATGGAATCATCGAGCAACTACACGCCGGTGACAACGTCACCATCACCGGCACTATATACGTGGGCCGAGACGCGGCGCACAAACGCATCATCGCTGCCCTCGATGCTGGCGAGGAGCCGCCCTTCGATCCCCGCGGCCAGATCATCTACTACATGGGGCCAGCGCCAGCCAAACCGGGCGATCCCATCGGCTCCGCCGGGCCGACCACGAGCTACCGCATGGACCCCTACGCCCCCCGCCTGATGGAGGTGGGACTCAAAGGGATGATCGGCAAGGGGAATCGCTCTATGCCGGTGCGAGAGGCAATGAAAGAACTGAAAGCCGTCTACTTCGGCGCTATCGGAGGCGCTGGGGCGCTCATTGCCAAGAGCATCAAGGCGGCTGAAGTTGTTGCCTACGAAGACCTGGGAGCCGAGGCGCTGCGCCGCCTGGAGGTGGAAGACTTCCCGGTCATAGTGGTCAACGACATCTACGGTGGCGACGCCTACGAGGAAGGCAAGGCGAAATACCGACAGGCGGAGTAGCCGTGAGAGACTTGGCCTGACTGCTTCGGCACAGCATCGCTTGGAGGAGTGCCGGGCAGAAAGCGAACGGAATTCGGATAGCACACATCAGACGCAGGAGGTTACATCATGCTAATTGGCGAACGTATGACCCGCCATCCCGTTGTCATTACTGAACATGAGGGCATCGACGACGCTTTGAGGATGATGCGCGACAACCACGTCCGCCGCTTGCCCGTGTTGGACAAGAAGGGCAAGCTGGTGGGCATCGTGTCCGACAAAGACTTGCTCTACGCCTCGCCTTCGCCGGCGACCTCTCTCAGCGTGCACGAACTGCACTACTTGCTTTCGAAGCTGACGGTGAAGAAGGTCATGTCCTCGCCGGTCATCACAGTGACCGAGTACACGCCACTGGAGGAGGCCGCGCGCATCATGGCGGAC
>CAZPMV010000059.1:4220-6051 GCA_964587335.1 uncultured Anaerolineales bacterium | reverse complement strand
GAGTAGAACTCCCTTGCATCAGGCTGACTGGGCCCTTCACCTGTTCGCGGGAGTACAACTCCCTCACATCAGGTAGAGGCGCAACCCTCAGGAAGCCGCGAGGGTCGAGCAATCGCTCTGATCCAATATCTAATACCCAATCCCCGCCCCTCCCCTACCACTCGTAGTTGTGCATGATGGGCAGGAACAGTTCGGCGTAGGGGAAGAAGACCTCCGTGCTGCTGCTCACCTCGGTGATGACCTCGAGGCCGTCTCTGAGTGTGGCTGTGTTGTGGGCAAAGGTCACGCCCAGGGGCTGCACGGCAAAGCGCAGCATGGCGATGCCCTGCGGCGGCGCCATCCCCTGCCAGAGCAGCGTGTGATTCACCTCATCGTAGCTCAGCGCGGAACCGCTTCCCGCCCAGGCTGAGCCCTCCACATAGGTCACTCCCGCAGGAAGAGGATCCTTGAAGTGCACCTCGGTGGCCATCGAGCCACTGTTGCGCACTTCTACGGTGTAGCTGAGCACCTGGCCGACCATGACCCAGTCCGCATGGGCCTGCTTGCTGGAGCCGCTGAGATCCGGTGCGGTGACTGTGGCCGCGGCCTCCCGCTGGAACGTCGGGTGGGCGCCATCGTCAATGGTCGCCTTTGCGCGGATGATGGTGCCATCGGCCAGCGGCCGGTCGGCCACAACGGCAAAGCTGAAGGACGCTTGACCATTGGGAGACACCTTGCCCTGCCAGCGCACTTCGTTTAGGTCTTCTTCGTAGATGCTGCCTCCCGTAGTGCTCCCCGGCAGGAACACTGTCTGTTCGGGCACAGGTAGCACGGCGGCAACCGAATCCGCTGCGTTGCCGTCGTTGTGCAATGTCACTGTGCAGGTGAGCCTGTCGCCCGGCAGCACGAGCGCTGGCGCGAGTGTCACCGCAGAGCCGCTGAGGTCCACCTGGTTGACGTCCACCGTGGCTGATAGCACCACCGTCTGGCCCCAACCGTCGGTGAGGAAGGCGGTGTTGGTGACCACCGTGTCCAGCGCCAGGTCCGCAGCCAGCCGGGCCTGGAAGCTGACCTCGTGGGGTCTGGCCGGTGGATCGAAGCGCACCGCCAGATCGTCGTGCACATATTGCTCGTTGTGCGCCACCGTCACCCCTACACTGCCGTCAGCGTTCTGAATGCCGATGGAGGCCTCGTTCAGGCGCGTGCCCAACATCGTCTGGTACTGCAGGGTGATGTCACCATTGGGGGTGAGGATGGCCTGGAAAGTGTAGGGGCCTCCGGAGCTGTAGCGAGATATGTTGACATAACTGACCACCAATCGTTGGCTGCCGCTATGTATCTGCACGCTGCCGCCTGCGCTGGGATTCAGATCATCCCAGAACATGGCGATGAGGTTCTTCGGTGCGCCGGGGCTGGGCAGATGCTCGTTGCCGAAGTCCGAGTCTGCGGGTTGGCTGAGACTGAGCCAGCCGTTGCTGCTGAGATAGAACTCACCGAAGGCCTCCTCGAAGAAGGGGAAGGCGAAGCCGATGTCGAAGGGCCCTGCCCATTGGTCGTCGCTCAGAGGGACGACGGCGCCTATTTCGCTGATGTCCAGCCACTCAAAGGTGGGGCCTCCGGGGGTGTCGCTGTCGAGCCAACCGTAGTTCTCGGGCCGTGGCGGCAGCTCTCCATACCAGCGCACCTCACCACTGCTGGGATCATAGGTCGCATCGCCGGTGAGCGTGTCAGGCAGCAGCGTCAGTTCGGGCGGCAGCGGGTCCACCAGGCTGACGCCAGTGGCAATCACCGCGCCGCGGTTGACCAGCGTCAGAGTGTAGGTCAGCACCTCACCGCCCACTGCCCACCCACG
>CAZPMV010000059.1:0-4120 GCA_964587335.1 uncultured Anaerolineales bacterium | reverse complement strand
CTCCCCTCGACGAAGCTCAACCCGATTGGCAGCGGATCGGTCACCGTGACTTGCGCTGCTCCCCCGGCGATGTTGTTCAGAGTGATGGTGTAGGTTAGCACATCGCCCGGTGTGATAACATTGCTGCTCACCCGCTTCTCCGACGACGTAAGATCGGCGGCCTGCACCACCAGCGTGGCGGTGCGGGTGTAGGTCACCCCGCCGGCAGCAATCAACGCCTCGTTGACGATTGGCGTGTTGTCCGGCGCATCGTCTGCCACCTGCACCTGGAAGCTGACCGTGTGCTCCGCCAGGCTGGTCTCCTGTGGCGGATCAATGCATACCGCCAGCATGTCGTGGACGTAATGCCCGTTGTAGGCGATCTGCAGCCCCTCGCTGCCATGGCCGTTCTGGATGCCTACGGTTGACTCGCTCAGGCGGGAGCCGAGCATGGTCAGGTACTGCAAGGTGATGCCGCCATCAGGGGTGATGATGGCCTGGAAGGTGTAGGGACCGCCGCTGGAGTAGCGGGGCACCTCCAGGAAGCTCACCACCAACTGCCCGGCGTCGGCCGTGTAGCGCACCTCGCCGCCGCTAGAAGGGTTGAGGTCGTCCCAGAACATGGCGATCAGGTTGTTGGGTGCGCCGCTGCTGGGCAGCGGGTCATTAGAGCTCTCGGAACTGCTAGGTTGGCTGAAGCTCAGCCAGCCATTGCTGCTCACGTAGAACTCGCTGAAGGTCTGGCCGTAGAAGGGAAAGGAGAAGTCGATGGCGAAGGGGCCAGCCCACTGATCATCGCCCAGGGACACCTGCGTGCCGCCATCATCGCTGATGCTGATGTCTACCCAGTCGAAGGTTGGGCCGGCCGCTGTGTCGCTGTCGCTCCACAGGTACTCTGGCCGGCCGGGCCGCGCGGCGGGCAGGGGGCCACTCCACTCGATGCGGTGCTCCGCCGCGTTGTACCATGCCTCTCCTGTCACGCTGCCCTCAACGTAGCTTACTTGCGGGGGCAGCGGATCCAGCAGAGTGACAGAGGGCGCGGCCACGGTGCTGCTGTTGCGCAAGACCACCCTGTAGGCCAGGAGATCGTTCGGTTCCACCGTTCGGGAGTGCAACTCCCTCACATCGGGGGGGAACAGGGTGTGGTGTCTGCTTGCATTGGCTATGGGGGCAGGTCTCAGACCTGCCCCTGATCCCGAACCTGATCCCGAAACAAGAGGAAGATGGACGGTGACATCGGCCGGCCGCACCGTCTTCTCGCTGAGCACCAGGTTCGGCGCCTCCACTTGCGTCGCCGCGCGGGCCTCGACGGGCGGACCGTCCGGCAATTCCAGCCAGGCGGTGTTCTCGATGACCGTATCACCCTGCAGCCCGTCGCTGACTATCGTGGCGAAGGCAAGCGTGACCGTTTCGTGAGGCAGCAGCGAGCCCTGCCAGAGGATGGCATTCGTCGCTTCGTCGTAGGTCGCGCCTCCGGTGACACTCCCCTCCACGTAGGAGGTGTTCGGTGGCAGCGGATCCCACAGCGTCACGTCGCGAGTGGTGCCCAGAGGGTTGCGCAGCGTCAAGGTGACCCTTAGAGTGCCTCCGGGTGCGACGGCGGTCGGATCCATCTGCTTCTTCAGCGTTGGCTGGCTGAGCCAGGCGAGGGCTTGCTCCAGGGTCTGTGCTCGCGCTGCTCGTGGCCCGCTGCCCTCCAGCCCAAAGGCCAGGTACACCAGCCGATAGCCGCGATCTTCGACTCGCAAGGCGGCCGCTCGGCCCGGCAGGTCATACTCGGCGATAGGAGCCGCAGTAGGGGCAGGTCTTGAACCTGCCCCTACTGGTGCGATGACGTCCGGGGTGTCGAGGAGCTTGTAAGCATCGATGGCGGCAAAGTCCAGCTCCACTCCCTCCAGTGTGTCTCCTTCCAGGCCGTGTACTCCATCACTGAAGGCTTGGTCCTGTACGTAGTCAGAGTGCAATAGCTGGGTGTAGTAGGTCTTGTTACCGTCCCAATAACCGATGTCCTGTCCCGCAAGCAGCAAGCGCCCGCCGCCGAGCAGGTAGGTGGTCAGCGCATCTACCACTGCGGTGTCGTGCCTTTCCAGCTCGAAGTAGCCTGGGGAACTCCAGGGATGCACCCAGATGACGATGTCGTAGGCGGTCAGTTCCTCTGCGGTGGGCACCACGGCCGTGTTTGTGATCCGCCGCGTGGTGTAGGGGTAGCGTGCCTGGTCGAGGGCATCCTGGTAGTACAGCGAGATGTTGTCGTCCAGCCAACCGTCGGCATCAACCAGCAGGAGGCTGGGGGCTGTCGCCAGCCAGAAATCCAAAGCGGTGACGACTCCGGTGATAACTTCCACCACTGCCCGCTCTGTCCGATGGCCGAGGCTGCTGGCTACGAGCGTATAGGTTCCCGGCGGCAACTCCAGATCGTAGTATCCGCTGCGCTCGCGGTCGGTGAGCGTCTCGACCGGCGTGCCTTCGGCTCGAATCGTCACCGGGCCCAACAGGTCGCCTCCCACCTCCAAGGCGCGGCCGCTGATGGCGCCGGTGGGCAGCGGCTGGAGCTGGAAGTCCCGCAGCGAGCGATAGCCGTCCACTACCTCTACATCGTCGTGGGTCTGAGCCGCGTGCCCGAAGGCCGTGGCGGTCACCTGGTAGTGACCGGCGGGCACAGCCACTGCGTAAACGCCGCGCTCGTTGCTGGCTGTGCGGAAGGTGTGGCCCGGGTTCTGACTGATGCCTTCCACCTGCGCGGCGGCCAGCGGCAGTTCCGTATCGGCGCCGGTCACCTGGCCGGCGAGCTTGCCCGCGCCCAGTGCCCAGGAGACAGCAGCGAAGGCATCGAGTTGTCCCGCGCCGTATCCGTTATCTGGTCCAGCCGGACCTAGATCGTACGCGGTGCGGGTCATGAAAGCTTCCAGATCATCTACCGTCAGGGTGTGGTCTGCTTCCAGGAGCAGTGCTGCCGTTCCCGCCGCATGCGGCGCGGCCATCGAAGTGCCGCTGATGCTGTCGTAGAGGCCATTGGGCAGGCTGGAAAGGATGCTCACGCCTGGCGCAGCGACGTCCGGCTTGGTCTCACCCCAATACGAGGGCCCGCGGCTGGAGAAGTCGGCCAGAAGCTCATTGGCGTCCGTTGCGGCCACGCTGAAGCTGTGGGGGAAGCCACTGGGCGTGCCCACCGAGCCGGGACCCAGGGCTCCCCTGTTGCCGCCGGAGAAGACGGGCAGGATATCAGCCGCTCTCAGCGCGGCCACGTCATCCCAGAAGGTGGGGTCGGCGACGTTGGCTGCTCCCCAGGAGCTGTTGCATACGTCGGGAGCGAGGGCGGGATCGGGGTTGCCGCCGTTCAGGTCGGTGGGCGCCAGAATCCACTGGAAGCCCTGGTGCAGCATGGCGTCGGTGGTGTAGCGGTCATCGTCGAAGACCTTGACTGCCATCCAGCGTGCGCCGGGAGCGACACCGATGTGCTGTCCGCCGTTGGCCTCAGGATCGTAGCCGACCATGATGCCCATGGTGTGGGTGCCGTGGCCATCGCCATCGTCGGGGGCGTCAGGGTAGGTGCCGGTGGCGTCGTACCAGTTGTAGTTGTGCTGGCCTTCGGGGCCACCGCGATAGGCACTGTGCAGCGCTGGATGCGTCCAGTCCACGCCCGTATCCATGTTGGCGACGACCACGCCTTTGCCGGTGATGTCCAGTTCATTCCAGACGCGAGGGGCAGCGATGAATCGCAGGTTCCAGGTGATCGTAGAGGGCGCGGCAGGCGCCGCCGCGGTGATGGGGGGATCGGGCAGGCGACGCACTTGGTTGGCGCGGATGCGCTCCACCTCGGGCCGTTCCGCCATTGCTTTCAACGCCTCCATGTCGCCGGTGACGACAATGGCATTGACGACCCAGAGCGGCTGCACGGCGTCCACGTGACCGGTGGCCTGCAGTTCGCTCAACAGGGTGCGCAGTCCCTGCTGGCTGCGCTCGGCAGTGGTCTGGAGCGTTTCCACCACAGCCTGGCGGCGGGCTAGCTTTTCTTTGACCTGGCGTGCCGGGCTCAGGTCAGCCTTCTCCCGGAGATGGATGATGAAGGAAGTCTCATCCTTGGCTGCCAGTTCCTTGAGTAGCTGTGGCTCGACGATGGGCTGGGCGTGGGTATTGGGTA
>CAZPMV010000058.1:7621-13579 GCA_964587335.1 uncultured Anaerolineales bacterium | reverse complement strand
GCAGCCAACTGGCACTGGGCACCATCCGCCTGGAGGAGACGGAGAACGGTGTCACACCCCAGCAGGCGACGGCTCTGCTCCCGCTGTGGCAGGCACTCCAAGGGGGCACGCTGAGGGGCAGTGCGGAGGCGAACGCTGTCTCGAAGCAGATCGAAGGCGAGATGGCCCCGGAGCAGTTGGAGACCATCGCCGCCATGCAGCTTACGCAAGACGACTTGCGAGCCTGGGCACAGGAACAGGGGTTGAGCCTGGGCAGATCACCTGAGGAGTTGGCCACGCGCCAGGCTGAGGGTGGTAGCCAAGAGTCATCGCCCGGAGCGCAGGTCCCGGGCAGCGGCGCGGGTGGCCAGAAGGGTGGCTTTGGAGCAGGGGGCGGCTTGAGCCAGGAGGAGATTGAGCAACTGCGCGCCACCGCCGAGGCCAGCGGTCTGTCTGTCGGCAGCCGCAGAGCTGGCGCCGGCGCCGGGCAGTCCGCCATCCTGTTGGACCAGTTGGTCGAGCTGCTGACTCAGCGGGCGGCAGAGTGATCTGATCCAAGCAGTCCTATGATGGAACGCGGACAACGCTGACATCATGCTTACGGCGCACGTCGAGGACACGGACCGCATTATCGGCCTGGAGTTGGGTTCAGGCCAGGCTGACCTGTAGACAGACAGGTATGTTGTTGGTTATGAAGAGGGGCAGACGTAGTGTCCGCCCCTCGTTCTGTGTTCCGCGACAGCCGAAGCGGATTCAACCCCGAACTGCTCCCGGTGGTGAGGCATTTGACAGGTGTCCTTATATCAAGTACAATTGCGTCAGCAAATGAGGAGTAGGCAAAGGCTCAATGAAACTGATCATCCAGATCCCCTGCTGGAACGAAGAAGAGGCATTGCCCCTGACCCTCGCCGACATACCCCATCGGATCGCCGGAATAGATGAAGTTGAAACCCTGATCATAGACGATGGCAGCACCGATCGGACGGTAGAGGTGGCTCAGGCAGCCGGGGTGAATCACGTCGTCCGCTTGCGGCAGCATCGGGGGCTGGCCGCGGTTTTCGTAGCAGGGCTTGACGCCAGTTTGAGGCTGGGAGCAGACATCATCGTCAATACCGATGCTGACAACCAGTACCGGGGGAGCGACATCGAACGGCTGATCCAGCCCATTCTGGCCGGTCAGGCCGACATGGTGGTGGGCGACCGTCAGACGGATAGCGTCTCTCACTTCTCGCGAGGCAAGAAACTGCTGCAGCGGGTCGGCAGTTGGGTGGTGCGGCAGGCTTCCGGCACCCGCATCCCCGATGCCACCAGCGGCTTCCGGGCCTACAGCAGGGAAGCAGCACTGGCCCTCAACGTCGTCTCCGACTATACCTATACCTTGGAGACGATCATCCAGGCTGGCAAGAGAGGGATCGCTCTGGCCCATGTGCCCATCACAACCAACGAACAGACCCGTGAGTCTCGGCTGATCCGCAGTGTTCCAGATTACCTGCGCCATTCGACTATCACTATCTTGCGAATCTACGCCATGTACGAGCCGCTGCGGGTCTTCTCCATCATCGGAGCCGTGGTACTGGCGGTCAGTGTGCTGCTCGGCGTGCGGTACCTGTACTTCTTCTTCCTGGGCGAAGGGAAGGGTCACATCCAGTCCGTGGTGTTCGCAGGCGTATCGCTGGTGCTGGGCGTTCAGATGTTACTCATCGGTCTGCTGGCCGACCTGGTCTCCATCAACCGCCGTCTCAGCGAGGAGGTGCTGCTGCGGGTCAAGAAACTGGAGTTGGAACGGGCTCAAGGGGCAGCGCCGACCGGCTCGGGGCCGTGGGAGCAAGCAGGGGAAGGGGACGAAAACTGAACTGGGCTTCCTTCTTTCTCAAGAGAATCCTGCCCCTGCTGTTGACGGTTGGCCTCGTGGCCCTGTTGCTGTCCCAGATTTCGTTGGCAGAGGTGATCGGCCTGCTGGCGGGTGTATCGTTTCCCTGGTTGGCCGTCGGTGGGCTGTGCTATGTGGCCACCAACGTCTGCCGGGCCTTCCGCTTTGCCCATCTGCTCCCTTTCCGCTCCGGTCGTTTCTCGACCTTGCTGGCCATCGCCTTCGCTCTGAGCATGTTCAACAATGTGCTTCCCTTCCGCGCCGGCGAGGCCACCTTTGTCTACATGATGAGGGATCAGCACGACATGCCGGCTGGTGAGGCGGCGGCGGTGCTGGTGGTGGCTCGTATCTTCGACTACCTGGCTGTGGCTACTCTGTTCGTGATCTTTGCCCTCCTCTCTTTGTCCCACCTGCCTGGCTTCGCCCTCTGGATCGTACTGACGGTAGCCCTTTTCCTGTTGCTGACCGTGGCTGTGCTGGTGGCCATCCCCTGGCTAGGGCAATGGGGACTGGGGCTGCTGGAACGACTGATGGGACACCGCTGGCTGAAGAACCAGACCCTCTCTGGCCTTATCCTACGTGCGTGCCGAGGAGCAGTGCGGGCCCTTGAAGCCATCCGTTCCGTCCACACCTATGGCCTGACCGTCTTATGGTCACTTGTGATCTGGCTGGGGACCTTCGGTTGGTTCTGGGCCTTCCTGGCTGCGGTGGGGATCCGGACGAACATGGCGGAAGTGATCGTGGGCGCCACCTTCGCCGTGCTATCCAAAGCGATTCCCTTCGTCACCGTGGGCGGCCTGGGGGCTCACGAAGTGGGTTGGACGGCAGGATTCATGCTGGTGGGGTTCGACAAGCAAACGGCCATCGCCAGCGGCTTCGCTGTCAACATCCTGACCCTGCTGGCATCATTGCTCTTTGGCGGACTGGGATTGGCGGGCCTGGCCCTGGCGCGGCGATGGAAACAACCTGATGGCAGCATCCCCGCCTGATACTCGTGTGCCCCAACCCGGCGCGGCCAGAACCAAGCATTGAGCGGATCAGGCCAATTCTGTCTCGTCGTTATCTGCTCCATCGGTTGACGGATTCTGACCGTTTTCAATAGAAGCGTAACATGCGACGATCAATCACCTATCTTGCACGACAACACACTGCCATCATCCTCATCCTGATCGCTTTCCTCGGCCTGGGGGTGACCTATAGCATCGTCAATCCCCTCTTCGAGTCGCCAGACGAGGTGTGGCACTATCAGTATGTTAAGTATCTGGCTGATGGCCACGGGCTGCCGGTCAGCGATCTGGTGTCGGAGATGCCCTGGCACCAAGAGGGAAGCCAGCCGCCCCTCTACTACCTGCTGGGAGCTGGACTCACCTTCTGGATAGATACCGGCGATGCCGACGCCGTCATTCGCTACAACCCCCATGCCGCAGTGGGGCAGGCCGACGCTGCTGACAACAAGAACCTGATGGTCCACACCAGCCTGGAGGCCTTCCCCTATCGCGGCACCGTCCTGGCCGTGCACCTGATACGACTGCTCTCCGTTTTGATGGGGGCAGCGACCGTGCTGTGCACTTACCTGACCGCCCTGGGCATCTTCCCCGGGCAGCGGGCTTTGGCTACGGTTGCCGCAGTGATCAACGGTTTCAACCCTCAGTTCATCTTCATCAGCGCCTCGGTGAACAACGACAATCTGGTTGTCCTGCTATCCTCTATCGCCGTCTTGCTGCTTTTGCGCATCTGGCAACGAAGAATCAGGCCTGGCCACTTGGCCCTGCTGGGTCTGATCGCCGGCCTGACGGCCATGTCTAAGCTGAACGGACTGATACTGCTGCCCTTCATAGCCCTGCTGCTGATGGTGACTGCCTGGCGGCGGCGGTCGCTTCGCGCTCTGATGGGCTGGGGAGTGTTGGTGAGCATACCGCTACTGGCTGTGGGCGGCTGGTGGTACTGGCGCAACTGGCGCCTCTATGGCGATCCCTTCGGCCTGGCCGCCATGTACGCCGTTCTGCCGGCCCGGGCTGAAGGCCCGGCCCTAGCAGAATTGCTGGCTCGGGCCGAGGGGGTGTACCGCTCAGCCTGGGCCGTCTTCGGCTGGTTCAACGTGGTGGCCGAGCCTTGGCTGTACGCTGTCTACACCGGATTGACCGTGGCCGGTGTAGCTGGTCTGGGGCTCCTGGTCATCCGACGACTGCGACGAGATGACCGCACCGGTCTCTCAGCTCTGGCTTGGCTGGCCCTGTGGAGCCTGATGGTCGTGACGGCCCTGGTGGGCTGGAGCCAGAAGCGGTACCCCCAGGGACGGCTTCTCTTCACGGCCATCTCCGCCGCCTCAGTGCTGTTGGCCGCCGGTCTGACTCAGGGAATTGCGCGTCTGTCTGATCGCGGGCGGCAAGTTGGGGCCGGGGTATTGGCCGCTGGCCTCTTTACCCTGGCTGCGTGGGTTCCGTTTCGCTACATTGCCCCAGCCTATGCCCCGCCCCCTCTGCTCGCCGACCTCCCTCCCCACGCCCTACCTCTCACGGCCGACTTCGGGGGGCACGCGCAGTTACTGGGTTACGAGTTGCACGAGGAAAGCGTGCAGCCAGGGGAAGCGCTGCATTTGACGCTTTACTGGCAGGCTGTGGTGTCTATGGATCGAGACTACAGCGTTTTCATCCACTTCGTGGATGATAACGGGTTGATCGTTGCTCAGCGGGATAGCCACCCCGCCGGAGGAAACGGTATCACCAGCCGCTGGCCGGTGGGCTCAGTAGTTCCTGACCAACATACCGTCCAGATCCCGTCCATTGCCCCGGCTCCTTGTCAGACTCGCCTGCGGATCGGCCTATACGATGCCCAAAGCGGGACACGGTTGCCAACCGCCGATGGCGGCGACAGTGTGAGTCTGGGCGCCGTCTCTGTTGTGCCTGCTGAGGGCGGTGTAGGGCTGCCCAACCCAGTCTACTTCGATTTCGAGGGCAAGCTTGCCTTGGTTGGCTTCGACCTGGATCGGCGGGTCGTACACCCAGGCGAGACGCTCCACGTTACCCTCTACTGGCTGGCCCTCTCGCCGATGGAGGAAGACTACACCGTGTTCACCCACCTGCTGCTGCCGCCCGACCAGGTCTGGGCGCAGGAGGACGATCAGCCTCAGGACGGTCAGTCTCCCACCTCGACCTGGCAGCCGGGGCAGATCATCGAAGACCACTACCAACTGACCCTGCCAGTTGAAGCTCGGTTCGGCGTCCCGGTCGGCGTCTATGAAATCGAGGTTGGTCTGTACTCGCCGGCCACCGGCGACCGGCTGAATGTCGGGCTTAGCGATGCGGGGATCGTGCTGGGCAAAGTGAAGGTGCAGAGATGAGAAGAGAGCCCGACATCAACCCGGCCTGGGCTCGTGCGATTGTCTGGGCTCTCGTGTTGACCTATATCGGATTGTTCAGTTGGTTGTCGGTCACGCGTCATCAGGCCTTCAGAACCGACGCCTATGACATGGGCAACGTCAACCAGGCCATGTGGAACACAGTCCACGGGCGCCCGCTCTACTTCACGAATTGGCGCGGGGTTGAACTCACATTGGCCACCGATAGCCGGCTGGCGATGCACGTTGAGCCTATCTACTTCTTGATGGCACCCTTCTATTGGCTGTGGCAGCGGCCCGAAACCTTGTTGGTGCTGCAAACGGTGGTCCTGGCGCTCGGCGCTTGGCCCGTTTTCTGGTTGGCGAGCCAACGCTTGGGCGGCAATCTCAGCGGCATAGCTTTCACTGCTGTCTATCTGCTCTTCCCAGGGCTTGAGGCGGCAAACCTGTGGGAGTTTCACGCCGTGGCGATGGCTGCGCCTTTCCTTCTCTTCGCTTTCTACTTCGGCCAGGCGCGCCGATGGGGGCTGTTATGGCTGTTTGCTATCTTGGCCATGGCTACCAAAGAAGAAGTGCCTTTGACTGTGATCCTGATGGGCCTGTACTTCGCCTTCTGGGGCGTGATCCAGGCTGGTCTCCGCTTGACGCCCAGTGACGAGAAGGCCATCGGGCGCTGCTCATCCGTCCTTCGGCGGTTTCGACAACGGCAAGTCGTCCACGGCCTGGCATTGACCAGCGTGGCCGTGGTTTGGTTTGTGCTGGCGGTATTCTT
>CAZPMV010000058.1:3684-7521 GCA_964587335.1 uncultured Anaerolineales bacterium | reverse complement strand
TGCCCGGGGTCATGATCTCTGCGATCTTGGGCGCCGCCTGGCTTGCGCGCAAGTTGTCTGCCATATCTGGCCTGCGTTATAGGGTAAGCGCGTTTCTTCTGGCGGTATGCGTGCTCGGCACCACTGGGTATTATCACTACTATCATGGTTACACGCCGTTGGCGCGCGGTTTTGAGGGCTATCGCGTTACACCGCACCACCGGCTGGGTGCAGTGATGGCGCGTGAGATACCTCTCCATGCTGCCGTGTCCGCGCAACGGCATCTGAATCCTCAGGTGAGCGGACGCAAGACGCTTTACCGCTTCCCTTACATCGGTGATGCCGAGTACATCTTTCTGGATGTATCTTCGCTGGCTAACGAAGGCGGTCTTTATGGGATTGTTCAGGACTTGTTGGAGGGTGACGAATTCGGTTTGATACGTGCCCAGGATGGCTATCTGCTCTTTCGGCGCGGGGCAGTTCCAGGGCCTACAGTATTGCCTGACGAGTTTTACAGTTTTGCCCGCGTTTCCCTGGACGAGGCTCAGGGTAGCCATGTCCAGCAGCCCCAGTATCCAGTTGACATCGAATTTGGTGACGGCCTGCGTCTGGTTGGCTTCGACCTGTTTGCTGGGCGACGTACGGAGATGCCTCAAACACCGCTGCGGTTTTCCCTCTACTGGCAGACTACGAAGCCAATGGATGAGGATTACCAAGTCGCTCTCTATCTGCTGGACGATCGCCGGCAGGTTATCGGGGGGGCGGACCTTGACAAGGAACCGGGCATCGTCCAATACTGGTATCCCACGTCAAAGTGGCAGGTGGGCGAAACCATCAAGATGGAGATCAGCAACATGCCTTGGTGGACCGCCCAGTTCGATTGCTACAGTGTGGCCCTGGGCGCGTTGAGAGACGATGACCCGTGGGATGTGAGTGCCAGGTTGCAGCCGAAAGTCCTCGCTGGGCCGTTGTTGCTCCCTTATGCCGACGATGGCACATTGGTTGAGCTGATGACTTTTTGCACGGATGCGGGTGGGATGCCTAGGCGTGTGGAATCTTTGCGGCCGTTTCAGCCGCCGTCTAGCATAATGCTACAGGATGCGATCTGGAGGAACGGATTGCAGCTAGTCGGTTACGAGATTCTCGATCGAAATGTGCGTTCCGGAGGCCATCTGGATATTATCCTATACTGGAGAACGCAGCGTCCGCTCGAAGCCGATTATGCGGTGTTCGTCCACCTGGTTAGCGGTGAGGGTGCACTGTACGGGCAGCACGATGCTCAGCCAGATATGGGTGGCTTCCCGACGTCGCGCTGGCAAGAGGGAGAGGTGATTCAGGATAGGCATTCGCTGCAGATCTCTCCCGATGCGCCCCCAGGTTCGTATTCGCTTCTGGTTGGTTTCTATGACTTGACCAGTGGTGAGCGTGTGCCACTGCGTAGAGGAGATGATTCTGTTGAGCTGCATGCTGACGTTGAAGTGCGTTAGGGAACTCGTTTCTAGCTCAAGAGCTCCGTTCTCAAGCACAGGTCATGCACTCATGAGCGGGTGGGGGGCTGTTGCATTGTGATCTTTCGGTGACGGAGCTAAGGGGGTTCCCCTTTGATGGGGGAGAATCTCTTCTGTTCTGATTCTATCTCTAGCGCCTTATCATCGGCAGGAAGATTCAACTGCTATTCTGAAGCATCAGAAGGTCTTTACGTGAAACGAGACTACCATAGCGATATCAGCGATATCACTCAGGGGAGTCTGAAGCGCAGCATCTGGAACCTGACCAGGCCCATGATCATCAGTCAGGCCTTCTTCCTGCTGCCCGGTGTTTATGACACCATCTGGCTGGGTCAATTGGGCGCAGGTGCCCAGGCTGCAGCAGGGCTTGCCATGTCAGTTCGCATCACGATGATCAGCATCATGATGGCGCTGAGCATCGGCAGTGGGGCAGTGGTATCCCGTTACGTCGGAGCCAAGGAGCAAGACAAGGCTAACCTGGCGGTGCTCCAGGCCATTGTTCTAATGATCGTGGCCTCTGGCATCCTGGGCATTCTGGGCCTGGTTTTCGTTCGGCCATTGATGTCGCTTGGCGGCGCCGATGCGCTGATACTGCCGTTGGCCGTGCGATACGCTCGTATCATCTTTGTCGGGCTGATCGCCATGGAGATGGTGCCCAGCATGGGAGGCATGCTCAACGTTGCTGGCGCCCCTCAAGCCATGCTGTGGATGACGCTGTTGGGTTCGGGAACATTGCTCGTGGCGGAACCGCTGCTGGTGCGCTGGATGGGTCTGGAAGGGGCTGCGCTGGCACAGATCGGCTCAAACACCGTTGGGATGCTTTGCGGCTTGACCATGCTTGTCAGCGGTCGGCTGCCGGTCCGTCTCGATCTGCATAACCTGCGTCTGGATTTCCCGATGATGGGCCGCATCCTGCGCGTCGCGCTGCCTGCTGTGCCTCAGAGAGGCGCATTTAATCTGGCAATGTCGTTTCTTACACGTTTGGTTGCTTCGTATGGTGCACCTATGCTGGCTGCGTGGGTCATTGTCCAGCGGATCTTTGGCTTCGTTCTGGTTCCAAGCATGGGGCTGGTGGGTGTCACGCCGGCCATGGTGGGGCAGAACCTGGGCGCAGTACAACCTGAACGAGCCGCTCGTTCGGTTGGCTTCATCGCCCGCGCGGCGACGTCGATTGGCGCGGGCTCTATTGGACTGTTGGTGTTGTTCGCGCCGCAAGTCATGTCCTGGTTCAGCCACGATACCGAAATGATCGCTACGGGAGCATACGTGATCCGGGCGCTTAGCGTTGGCTACCTGGCATTTGTGTTGGGTTCGGTGTTTGGCGGAGCCCAAGCGGGAGCGGGCGACACTCTCTCGCCAATGATCATCAATCTGGTTTCATTGTGCCTCGTCCAGGTTTCTCTGGCCTATTTGCTCTCGCGATGGGCTGGCCTGAACACAGACGGCATTTGGCTGGCCCTGACCCTGAGCTGGGTCTTGCAGGCGGTGTTGATGGCTCTGCGTTTCCGGCAAGGACGTTGGAAGCTGAAGCGTATATGATCGAGATGTTTGCGACTATCTCATCCCATCTCCACAGAATTTCCACAATTGTGTGGTATAATGGGAGTGTCGGGGCAAGACCAGTCCGCTTGAGGAGCTTTCCTGGTCAGTCAGGGCGCGTCCTAGCCACGAGAAGCTCCTTTCGAATTGTGTGGTATGTATGATGGAAAGCGAACGGGTTCCCCGATGACAGCTCTTTGGAGGTCCACCTTGTGACTGATGATCAAGCTCTAATCGAGATCCAAGACGTTACCAAGGTCTATCAGATGGGCCAGGTTGAGGTGCACGCATTGCGCGGTGTGTCCCTGCAGGTGTTTCCAGGGGAGTTGGTGGCCATCATGGGATCATCCGGTTCCGGCAAGTCAACGCTCATGAGCATCTTGGGGGCGCTCGATGTGCCCACGAGCGGTATGTACAAGCTTGATGGTCAGGATGTAGGGCGTATGGATGGTAGGCAACTCGCCGATATCCGCAATCGCAGAATCGGCTTTGTCTTTCAGACCTTCAATCTCCTGCCCCGTACATCTGCGCTTGCCAATGTCGAATTGCCTCTCATCTACGCTGGCGTATGGAATCGCCGCCAGCGCTCTACCGCTGCCCTGGAGATGGTGGGGCTGGGCGATCGTATCCGCCACAGCCCGAATGAATTGTCGGGCGGTGAACAGCAGCGCGTGGCCATCGCCCGCGCACTGGTGAACGAACCGAGCATTATCCTGGCTGATGAGCCCACCGGCAATCTCGACTCCAAGTCTGGCGCCGAAGTGATGCGCATCTTCCAGCAACTGAACGACGAGCAGGGCATTACGATTGT
>CAZPMV010000058.1:0-3584 GCA_964587335.1 uncultured Anaerolineales bacterium | reverse complement strand
TTGTCGCCGGCAGTTTCTACGGCGGCACGCTCTATGGCAAGCAGCAGGCGAGGGCCTCGCTGCCTGAGGCGCTTTGGCAACGCATGGGCACTATGGGCCGAGGTGACGACAGCGGCGCCGATGCTCACCAAAGCAGCTTTGGTCGCTTTGACGCCCAAGGTGGGGGTCTCATCGGTCAGATCGAGGAGATAGACGGCGATTCCCTGATCATCGCGAACATGGGCGGTCAGCAAACCCGGGTCCAGATCACCGACACCACGCTGATAGAGAAGTATGCCTCTGTGACGGCAGCAGAGCTCGAACCAGGAGAGCAGGTGATCGTCTCGGGCAGCGAGAACGAGGACGGCAGTATCACGGCGCGCTCCGTGCAGGTAGCGCCTGCTGGTCGCTTCGCTCCGGGCGGGCGTGTGGGTTCAGGCGGCGCGCAGTAGACAGGGGGAGGTGTTTATGAAAGCGGTGATACGTGTGCTCATCGTCTTGGCGGTGGTAGTCGCCTTTGGCGTCGGAGGTTTCTGGCTGTATCAGACCCGCATCGCGCCGGCGGCCGGCGCTGCCGCCGGTGATGATGGCGGATTCACCCAGGTGGTAGCGGTGCAGCGTGGCGACCTCAGCGCCAGCATCAGCGTGGTGGGCGAGCTGTACGCCGTGCAGCAGGAGGACCTGTATTTCGATCGGGCTTTGGGCACCACGATGTTGCTCGCGCTGGACGTGGATGCTGGCCACGTTGTGCAGGAGGGGCAGACGCTGGCCTCCATTGACCCGTTGCCCTATCAACAGGCACTGGATCAGGCTGAGAGCGATCTGCAGCAAGCGGAGGAAGTGCTGGCTGATCTGCAAACCTCAGCTACTGAGCTGGAGATTGCCCGGGCCGATCTGGCCATAGCCCGCGCTCAACTCAATGTGCAACAGGCGAAGGAGGACCTGGACGAGTTGCTCAGCCCAGATATCGTCGACCTGCAATCTGCGGTGGCAGAGGCCAGGCTTGATCTGGTAGAAGCCCAGGCCGACCTGAGTGAGCTGGAGGCCGACAGCACCACAGACGACAAGCTGTACGACCTGCGGGAGAAGGAGGCGGAGCGCTCGGCAGAATATACCCGGTTGGCCAACGAGACCTACTCGGACGCCTACCACCAGGACCGGCTGCGGACGGCGTACAATGCGCTGCTGGATGCCCAGGACGCCGTGGTCAGAACCGAAACGCAGGCGAAGATCACTCTGCTGAACGCTCGCAGGCGAGTGCGGCGGGCAGAAGAGAAGCTGCAGACAGCGCAGGAAGCGCTGGCTGAGGCGCAGGCGGGGGTGGACGATCTGGACCTGGCCAAGGCCAAGATGGCCATCGCAGAGGCAGAGGTGGCCCTGGCCGAGGCGCAGGAGCGACGCGCGGAGCTTGATGAAGGCACCGATCCCGTGGATCTGGCCGCAGCCCAGGCGAACGTGGATAAGAAGCTATTGGCTGTATCGGAGGCGGAGGCAGACCTGGAGGCCGCCACCATCCGGGCGGTGTTCGCCGGCACCATCCTGGACACCGCCGCCGAGCTGGGCGATCTGGTCAACCAGAACCGCCGCATTCTGACTATCGCAAACCTGGACGAGCTGCAGGTGCTGGCCCTGGTGGACGAGACTACCATCCGCCAGGTGGAGGCGGGCCAGCCGGCGGCGATCACTTTTGATGCCTTTCCCGGCCAGCAGTTCACGGGGCAGGTGCTTTCGGTGCCGCTGCAGGGCACGCTACAGGGGGGCGTGATGGTGTACGAGGTGCCCATCTCGCTGGAAGGCGCAGGTGACTTGCCCCTGCTGGTGGGCATGACGGCCAACGTGGGGATCCAGGTGGGCCAGGTGGTGGATGTGCTGTTGGTGCCCACGATGGCGCTTCAGAACAGCGGTGGTTTCTACCAGGTGCTGGTGGCGGTCGGCAGCGATCCCGAGGCAGCGCCCCAGGCAGTGCCGGTGGAGGTTGGACTGAGCGATGGCATGTACACCGAGATCGTGCACGGCCTGAACGCTGGCGACCAGGTGGTCGTGCAGATACAGGCCACTGACTCGACCGAGTTCGGCTTCGGCTTCATGAGGAGCGTGGGGGGCATGGGCGCCCCACTAGGTGATCAGCGTCCTCGCCAGCGGTAAGCAGTTGACCTCGAGTATCCGAAGGAGCAGATACACCATGAGACAGTTGAAGCGATTCTTGCCCATTCTTGTCATCTTGTGTGCCGTGGCCGCAGGTGGCATATGGTTCTACCAGACTCGTATCGCATTACCAGCGGATGCTGCCAGCGACGGTTTCACCCAAGTTGTGTCTGTGCAACAGGGTGATCTCAGCGCGAGCATCAGCGTGGTGGGCGAACTGTACGCCGTACAGCAGGAGGACCTGTATTTCGATCGGGCCGCTGGCACTACAAGGCTGTTGACGCTGGAGGTTAAAGCTGGCCACGTGGTGCAAGAAGGACAAGTGTTAGCCGCCATTGACCCCTCGCCCTATGAACAAGCGCTGGACCAGGCCAAGAGCGATCTGCAGGAGGCGGAGGAAGTGCTGGCCGAGCTGCAAATCCCGCCCAGTGATCTGGACATCGCGCAGGGTGATCTGGCCGTTGCCCAGGCCGAGCTCAGGCTGGAGCAGGCCAGGGAAGACCTGGAAGGTTTGCAGAATCTCGACACGAGCGACCTGCAAACTGCGCTCGAGGACGCGCAGGACGACCTGGCCCTGGCGCGTCTGCAACAGACACTGGCAGAATACGATAGCTTGGGCATAAGTGAGCGCGACTTGCTCTACGCCTTGGACTGGCACGAGCGCCGAACCGGGGAGCTAGAGGTCTTGGTCTCGGAGGGCAAGGCGAACCTGGAGCAAATCGAAGAACTGGCTGAGGAGCAGGAGAGTTTGGCCGAGACTCGATCTGAGCTGGCACGAGTTCAGTCTCAGCGAGAGCTTGCCCTGCAGGTATCGGCTGCGGAAGTCTCCGCCGCGGCCGCCGCCGTCGCCGCGGCCGAGGACGCGCTGGCTGAGGCGCAGGCGGGTGTGGACGAGCTGGACGAGGCCAAGGCCGAGCTGGCGGTCGCCGAGGCGGAGGTGGCTGTTGCTGAGGCACAAGAAAAGCGCGCCGAGCTGGATGCGGGCGTTGATCCGGTGGACCTGGCTTCCGCCCAAGCGAACCTGGACAAGCGGCAGTTGGCGGCTGCCGAGGCCGAGGAGGACCTGGAGGCCGCCACCATCCGAGCGCCGTTTGCCGGCACGATCTTGAAGACGGTCGCCGAGCCGGGCAATCGGGTCAACAAGAACAGTTGGATTCTGACTATCGCGAACCTGGACCAGTTGCAGGTGCTGGCTCTGGTGGACGAGACGACGATCCGTCAGGTAGAGGTGGGCCAGGCGGCGGTGATCACTTTCGATGCCTTTCCCGGCCAGCAGTTCATGGGGCAGGTGCTTTCGGTGCCGCTGCAGGGCACGCTGCAGGGCGATGTCATGGTGTACGAGGTGCCCGTTTCGTTGGACGGCGCGGAGGAGCTGCCGCTGCTGGTGGGCATGACGGCCAACGTGGAGATTCGAGTGGGCCAGGTGGAGAATGTGCTGTTGGTGCCAACGATGGCGCTTC
>CAZPMV010000057.1:9040-13805 GCA_964587335.1 uncultured Anaerolineales bacterium | reverse complement strand
TGGCGAAGAGCCCGTTGCCCAACTCCGGCGGGAAGTCCATCTCACAGAGCAGGGTGGCGATGGCCCCATCCACGTTCAGGGGCAGGTCACGGCCCAGCGCTTCCCGCATGGCTGCTCGCAGGGCGCCGGCCATCTGCACGTAGTCGCCGGCCACGCCCAGTTCCTCGGCCAGAGCGAAGAGCCGCCGCGTGCGCGGGTCGTCGGTGTGCACGCGATGGCCGTAGCCGGGGATGCGCTTCTTCTGCGCCCGATATTCGGCAAAAAGCTGCGCCGCCACGGTCGCAGCCTCCTTGCCGCTCTCCCGTTGGCGCTTGACCGCCTCCAGCAGCACTCGCATGCAGCCCTCAATGGCTCCGCCGTGATAGCGGTTGACGGCCATGATGCCCGCGGCCACCGCTGTGGTCAGCGGGGCGCCGCCCGAGGCGACAGTGCGCGCCGCCAGCGCCGATGGCGGCGTCGCCCCATGATCCACGCTGGAGACAAGGATGGCATCCATTAGCTTGCCGTACGCTTCCGAGGGCAGTTCTCCCTTCAGTACCAGGTAGGCCACCTGGCCGAAGGAGAGGTGTCCCATGAGTTCGTCAATGCGATAGCCACGCACGGCGACCTTGTTGGGTTCGATCTTGGTGATGGCGGTGAGCCATCTCTCGTCACTCATGATTTCATACACTCCCAAGTGATCAACTCTTGTAGCACTTAACGTCTCCTTCCGCCTGACCGCTTGGGTACTAACAGTACCCAAGCGGGTAATCGTAATCTATGCATCCAATTCTACATGCACAACGCAGAGATGTCAAGCTCAGTTTTCGAGACTTGTGCAATTGACACAGAATCCTTTTTATGTTACAATCTATCCGAATCGTACAATTTGGATAGTTGCTCTTTTGGAGGGGATGTGCAGATGAAATACATCAGTGCTGCCGACGCTCGTGACAATCTTTCGCAGGTCATCAACGAAGTGGCTTATGGAGACCAGCAGTACACCGTGCAGCGGCATGGCAAGCCTCTTGCCGTGCTGGTCAGCGTACCCAATTACCAAACGCTGATCAGTCTCTTGTCCGAAGCCGGCGTTCGCAGTGAGATTCACGGTATCCCTGTCCACATCCGCTTCGACGGCGATCACTTCTTCATCAGCGATGATCGTTTCAATCTCCGTGGCAAGGGACCGACGCTAGATGCGGCCCGGAACGACTACTGGCTGGCCGTCCAGGACTACTACACCGACCTACAAGCTGACGACCCCCGGCTGGCACCCTACCTGGCAGCGGACCATCTGGCACAGCTCGAGCTGATTGTGACTGCCGCTCACGACGAGGCGGAATGACCACGGCTACGAGCCTGTGCAATAGACCGCTGGACGCCGCAGCAAGCTGAAGCGTCCATTGCAGACACCACCAGATGCCGCAAATCTGCTACGCGCTTCACAAGCCAAGTGGCAGTGCAGCAGTACGGGGCGACAAGTAGTCCATCACGTTGGTGTTGATGCGTGAGGGTAGCGATTCCGTCTCTGCACGACGCACCGGACTGCCGAACTTGTTCGGGACCATCGTGCCGCACCCCCAACAAGTTGGGGACTCCAGCACTCTGTACCATATCGAAACCACCCTGATCAGGTGCTAGCGTCCACCTCACCCCTGATGATGGGCTACAATGTTGCCAATACGTTTTTCATCGCCTTGGGAATGTCATCAAAGGCATCCACCACCACCGCGCCAGCGCTCTGCAGCCGGGCGACCTTCCCCTCGTGCGTGCCGCGGCCACCCTCGATGATAGCCCCGGCGTGAGAGAAGCGCGTGCCACTCTTGGCCGCTTTGCCGCCGATGAAGGCCACCAGCGGCTTGGTGAACTCCCCCGCCTCCATGAGATCGGCCACCCGTTCCTCTTGTGTACCGCCGATCTCGCCGAACATAGCTACCGCCCTGGTGTCAGGATCTCGCTCGAAGAGCCGGACGACCTCGGGCGCAGGCAAGCCCACGACGGGGTCGCCGCCCACATGCACCAGCGTCGTGGCCCCGATGCCCTCCCGCGCCAGATAGTAGGCCATGGATGAGGTAATGCCGCCGGAGCGGGAGACGATGCCCACCGGCCCCTGGAAGAACCAGGAGCGGGCCGACACAGCGCGGCCGCCCATCATGCCCACCACCGCTTTGTCAGGACTCAGTACCCCCAGTGTGTTGGGGCCGACGAATTGCGCTCCTGCTCGCTTGGCCGCCTTGGCGATGGTCAGCACGTCATAGATGGGCACGCGGTCGGGGATGGTGACCAGCAACTTGACGCCAGCCTCGATGGCCTCCAGCGCAGCGCTCTTCACCAGCGGCGCGGGGATGAAGAGCACGCTAACATCCAACGGCCCCACGTTCTCCCACGCCTCCTGCACAGTGTCGAAGACAGGTATCCCTTCAACCTCCTGCCCGCCGCGGCCCGGCGTGACGCCGGCTACCACTTGGGTGCCATATCCCTTCATCAGAAGGGTGCGGGCCATCCCCTCCCGCCCGGTGATGCCCTGCACCAGCACGCGTTTGGTTTCGTCTATGAGAATGGACATTGAAAGCTAGCCTCCATAACCCAGTTCATCCTGCTCCTGCCGTGTTAGCTCGGTTTTCCTAAGTTCCTTCTCCTGTGGTATAATCCACGAGGAACAGGACAAGATAGGAGGAGCGAGCAATGCGGGTCATTCAAGTACGGGTCCCAGAAGTCTTTGGCGACCTATATGAGCCAGAGCAGGATCGGCTCCTGCACACAGCTTTCCGACACTACGCGCGCCAGCGCGCCCAAGAGCTACAGGCCGAGACCACCGAGGCGAAGGAACACATTCGCAAATTCGAAGCCCTGTATGGTGTCACGTTCTCAGCGTTCGAAGAACGAGTGCTCCCCGCACTCTCATCAGCTGACGCCCACGATGACTACAATGCTTGGCTCTTCTGGGAGTCAGTGTTGGAACGCCAAACTGAGACGCTGCACAAGCTTCACAATCTGGGCCTGACCAGCGATGAAGCCGCTGCTTGACCACTACACTGACCTGGTTCTAGCCATTCCTCTCTTCGAGCACATAGTCAGGGAGGACGAGGTGCTAGAGTTCCTTTCAAGCCAGATTCTTCCCTGACCCCTTACCGCTCCTTTGTCTTTCGATACGCTTCGAGCCCCGGAATAGGCAACGCCACATACCCCCCACCCGCGCCGCGGAAGAAGCATTCCACCTCACAGGCCAAGCACTCCACGCAGCGCCCCTTCTTGGCTTCCTCTGGCGTGATGTTGAGCACCGGCAGCCCGTCTTCCAGCGTGAGGATGCTCCGCGCACATTCCTGCACGCAGACCTTAGTCTCGCAGCGAGCGCAGACGGCGTGGTCGAAAGTCACCGTGCCGCCGGTCACCGTCTCAAAGGAATAGGGCCTCTGCGGCTCTGGCCGCGGCGGTTGTGGCGGTACGTCCAGCAACCGGCCCTCCTTGATCAACGCATCCAGTCGCTCAGCGCAGAACCAGGCCGAATCGTCTTTCTTGTACCCCTCCACCGGCGCCGGTACGCGGCCGTTGATCCGCTCCAGGATCTCCACCGCCCTGTCTTCGGCGTTGCCGCCCAGCCGGATGACCACAGGGATGTCAATCTGCTCCTCAAGGAGGGCCTTGACCAGCCCACGTGCGGAGTGGAACTGCTCCTGGCTGGCTACACCCGATCCGGAGCCGAAATAGCCGTCAATGCCCGGTTGGGAGAGGATGATCTTCGCTGCCCGGTAGACCTTGGAGGCCGGCGGGTTGCCGCTGGTATCTACGAAGTTGGCCAGCTTGTACCCCCTGCTCAGGACGGCGTCCATGCTCATCATCGAACCACCGCCGCCCGCGCCGTGGAAACCGATGTACCCCTCCCCTCTGCTGAAGCCCTGGCCCATCTGAATGAAGTAGAAGGTACCGCGGTAGTCCTTCTCCTCCACCTGCCAGGCGATCTTCTCCAGGTCCGTTGGCGGGCGGTCAAACTCGCGGGCGATCTCGATGCCCAGTTCCGGATGGCGAAACACGGCGTAGTCATCAATGGTCAGACGGCAGTCGGCGGCGTACAGTTTGCCATCGCTGGTCAAGACTAGCGGGTTGATCTCCGCTGACCGCGCCTCACAAGCGCGGGCTGCCGCGTAGAGCCGAGTCAGCAAGCCGCCCAGGTTTCTTTGCAGCCGGCCATGGATGCCAGCCTGGCGCACCAGGTTGCGAGCCTGAAAGTCGAGCAGCCCGGTCTCAATGTCCACATGCCGCTGGGCCACCTTGTCGGGGTGCTCGGAGGCGATTTGCTCGATGCCCGTGCCGCCGACGCTGGCGAACAGCACCAGCGGCGCTTGCGCCTGGTCGTCCACAATGATGCCAGCGTAGAACTCGCGGGCGACGTCGAGCCACTCCTCCACAAGCACCTGCTCCACGGTGAAGCCCTTCACCGACATACCCAGCATGTCGCGGGCGGCTGCCGCAGCCTCTTCGGGTGTGGCCGCTCGCTGAATGCCCCCCACGCTGGCCCGGCCGGTGATCCAGGCCTGGGCCTTGACCACCACCTCTCCCCCGATCTCCTCAGCGAAACGGGCCGCCTCCTCGGGGATTGTCACCACGATGCCGCGGGGCACCGGGATCTTGTGCTCCCGCAGCAGCGTTTTGCCTTGATACTCATGTAAACGGGCCATGATCCTCCTCAATAATTCACAAGATGCAGGAAGCAAGATACGCAAAAAACATCAGCGGATCAAGCAGATGGAACGGATGGAGAGGATAGGTGAAATCGGCTTCATCCGCT
>CAZPMV010000057.1:4518-8940 GCA_964587335.1 uncultured Anaerolineales bacterium | reverse complement strand
ATCGGCTTCATCCGCTCAATCGGCTGAATCGGCTGACGATACCAAGCCGTCACTTTCAGGTGTTGCACTCCACCACCCGTTCGTCAGGCGACTCCAGGCCCACAACCAACTCGTAGATGACGCCGGCGCCCGGCTTCACCTCGAGGAACTCTGCCACCTGATCGTCATAGAATGCTCCGATACCGCTGCAGCCCCACCCCAGGGCACGGCCGGCCAGGTAGACGAATTCCCCTCGCACTCCCGCTTCGATGTGCGCCCGACGGTAGGCCCGCTCGCCGCTCTGCGCTACCAGCCGCTCCAGGTCGGCCAGGAGGAAGATGGACGCGGCAGCATTGCCGCACAGCCGTTGCTCCAACGAGAGATAGGCAGCCCAGGTGCGCAAGTTCCCCGCCCGGATCTGCACGAGATGGTGGCGGGCAGCATCGTAGCAGTACGCGCCTGGTGGCAGCCCCTCCACGTCGTTGACGATCACAGCGACGTCCAGCGGAGGCAGCGCGGCCTGATCGCTGGGATAGCCGACGACAGTAGAGGCCAGCAGAGCGCTCAGCACGTCGGCGGGGATGGGTTGGCAAGCGAAACTGCGGCTGGAGCGGCGGCGGGCGATGGTTTCCGGCAATCGCTGCGGTGAACTAACCGCAGCGGGATCAGGTAGAGGTAGCGAGGGCTGCCCACGATCCGCAGGCGACGGTGGTTGTGCTGGCTGGCGGCTTCGGGCCGCCGCCAGCGCCCTCGCGTCGGCCAGACTCGTGGCCGCGTGGGCCTCGAGGATCAGCGGGTGGCTGGCCTCCTGGGCCGACAGCGGCCTGTAGGGGGGGGCTATGGAAGCAAGCGGCAGCAGGGAGGCAGGGAGTGCCGTGCCTGGCTTGTCCGAGCAGCAGGCCACCAGCGCCAGCGCTGCCTCCCGCTCTGAATTCAGCCCCAGCAGATGGTTCACCTCATCGTCTACGAAGTCGTAGACCACGGCTGGCTGATAGCCGAGAGCCTTGCCCGCCAGCAGCACATTGCCGGCCAGATGTCCGGTATCATGCAGGCAATAGCGGTAGGAGCGATCGCGATACTTCCATCCACTGCGCCACCAGATGGCGGAGATGGCAAAGATGATGTCGGCGTCCGCCAGCACAGGATGATCTCCGGCTGCAGCCCGCAGGTGGGCCAAGAAGTCGCCTGGCCGCAGACAACTCAAGCTATGGTCCTCAGGCGCGTAGTGGTAGATCCCATCGGCCAGGCTCTCGACGCCACGCAGACACAGGTACAACTCACAAGGGAACAGCGCCCCCGCCGAAGGGGCAGCCCGCAATGAGTAGACTCGGCCTGGAGAGACCTTCTGCGCGGTGATGCCGTAGCCAAGGTGACAGAGGGCAGAGAGGACAGCAAGGTTGGCCGGGCCGCGGGGCGTGGGGCTGCCAGGCTGCGACAGGTGGTTCAACAGTTCCAGCGTGGGAAGGAGGTCCGCCGGAACCGCTTGAGGCAACGACTGCCGTTCCAACTCCATGTAGCGCTTGTACGGCGAGGGTTGGTTCGCCCAGTCGAGAGCGTAGGCACGCCGCCGGACGCTATGGTAGGAGTGCTTGGTCAGCTCGTGGTAACGGAGCGTGACCACAGAGTCCGCCTCGGACTGCCCTTCCGCTGGTCGTCTGTGCCTGGTGGAGTGTGAGCTCATATGGATCTCTCGGACAGCACTGTAGGGGTGATTATACCACAGGCCAACAGGGAGCCCAAGAATGACCCGTGCTGATGCGCTCATTGCACAGGCGCGCTCGTGCGATTGCGAAACGAGGAGTGCGGTGGTACAATGATACGAAATAGGTACCAGGGGGCATCCTCGCCCCGTCACCTGGGCCTGCGCGTCACGAAGGCAGGGTAGGGATACCCCTTGTTAACAGTTGACGACTCTGGAGGAAAGGACCGTGCAAGAAGTGAGGATCGTCATCATCGGTGGCGGCTCGTACAACTGGTCGCCCAAACTTATGGCCGACCTGGCCCTGACCCAGACGCTGCAGGGCCGACTGACTCTGATGGACATCAATCCGGAAGCCCTGGCCGCGATGGTCAGCCTGGGCCGGCGGATGATGTCCGAGTTGGGTGGCCATTTCGACGTGCAGGGCACGAACGATCTGGCTGAGGCATTGCAGGGCGCCAACTACGTGGTGCTGACCATCAACACGGGTGGGTACGAAGCCACGCGGCAGGACCTGGAAATCCCCGAGAAGTACGGCCTGGTGCAAACGGTGGGCGACACAGCGGGGCCCGGCGGGCTGATACGCGGCCTGCGCAACATCCCCGTGGTGGTGCAGATCGCCCAGAAGATGGAGCAGGTCTGTCCCCATGCCTGGCTGATGAACTACTCCAACCCCATGAGCATCCTGACCAGCGCAGTCGCCGTGGCCAGCGACATCAAGGTGGTCGGCCTGTGCCACGAATTGCTGGGGCTGGAGCTGAAGCTATCGTCTATCCTCGGCATAGCAGAGCTAGGACGCATCAAGTTCAAGGTGGGAGGCATCAATCACTTCTCCTGGGTTGCCGAGGCCACGCTGAATGGCGAGGACATCCTCCCGAAAGTACAGGAGTTCGCCCGCACCTGGCGGGTTGATGCATCCTACGACCTCTTCCCGCCCTACAATGACCAAATGCTGGTCAAGTTCCGGCTGCTGGAGACCACCGGCTTGTTGGGAGTAGCCGGCGACCGGCACATCGTGGAGTTCTACAGCAGCTTCATCTCGCCTGAATCGGAGTACGGCTGGGCATACGGCGTCAAGCGCACCACGGCCGATGATTTCGAGGAGGAGTACGCCAGCAACGAGCGACGAGCAGGGGCGATGCTGGCGGACGAGGAGCCGCTCCCCTCATCACACTCCAGCGAGATCGTCTTCCAGATCGTCGAATCTATCGAACACGACCTGAACCGCGAGTTCTTCGTCAACCTTCCCAACGTGGGCCAGATCGCCAACCTGCCGCTGGACAACGTCGTGGAAACCTATGCCCTGGCTAACGGTCGTGGGCTCACGCCGCTGGCCTTCGGTGAGCTGCCGCCCAGCGTCGCACCGCAAGTGCGCTTGCATTCCGAGATCCAGGAGATGATCGTGGAGGCGGGGCTGACGGGAGACAAAGAACTGGCGTTGCAGGCCTTCTTGCTCGACCCCATGATCCGCGATTTTGACGCCGGTAGTCGCATGTTCGATGAGATGTGCCGGGCTCAGGGGTTGTTCGTGAACACGGTTGCCGAGTATTGACTTTTCAGAAGTATGAAAGTATAATCTAGCAGAGCCAACCAATGGAGTCTAGGCTCCGTCACCGTGGTTCCAGATCCCTTTTGCACACCAGGTGACGCCAAACTACGTATCGAGGAAGCAGCATAATGAAACGAATGCTCCTGATCTTGTTACTCGCTCTGGTCCTGGCTTCGGGCTGTAGTAGATCGACACCTGCTCCTTCGCCTACCACCGCTCTAAGCCCACTGGACCTACCTGCTACAGTTGAAATCCTGCCCACCCCGACACCGGTGCCACCTCCGCCCACGCCGACGCCCCTTCCCGAGCCCACGGCCACGCCAGTCCCAGAGCCAACGGCCACACCGGAACCTGGTGACGAGCCCACGGCGACGCCGGAGGCAGTCGAGCCCACACCAACGGAAGTCCCAACAGAAGAGCAACCCCCGGCAGTAGCGGAATTGATGGTGACCATCCCTGCTGGGCCTTTCACTATGGGCAGCGATGGTGGCCCTGACGATGAAGCTCCGGCTCACGAGGTGGATGTGGCCGAATTCGAGATTGACCAGTTCGAGGTGACCAACGGCGATTTCGCCATCTTCGTGGAGTCCACAGGGCATCAAACCGATGCCGAGAAGGCACGCAGCGCCAACACCTGGCAAAGCTACGCTGACGGCAAGGACAACCACCCGGTGGTCAAGGTGAGTTGGAACGATGCTGTGGCCTTCTGTGAGTGGCTCGACAAGCGCCTGCCCACCGAGGCCGAGTGGGAAAAAGCAGCTCGTGGCAGCGACGGATACGTCTACCCCTGGGGCAACGAGTACGACCCCCAGAAGGCCAATGGCAAAGACAGAGCCATTCGATCCACGACCGCCGCTGGCAGCTTCCCTGAGGGAGCCAGTCCTTATGGGGTCATGGACATGGCGGGCAATGTCTGGGAATGGGTAGCTGACTGGTACGAGGCCTACCCGGACAGCAGCCATCAATCAGACTACTTCGGGGAGAGATTCAGGGTGCTGCGAGGTGGTGGCTGGTTTGAGACTGCCGATTTCCTGCGCACAGCCACGCGAAATTTCCTCACCGACACCGCAGCCAGCGACGAGATCGGCTTCCGCTGTGCTCGATAGCTGATGGCTTATGGCCGGTGGTCATCTACCAAGAGAAAGGAGGGATGTTTATCGAAGGGACGAATGAGCAGAGCGGAACCATCTGATCA
>CAZPMV010000057.1:0-4418 GCA_964587335.1 uncultured Anaerolineales bacterium | reverse complement strand
GGAAAAATGTCAAGGAAGACACTTACGTTCGTTATGTTGCTGGCGATGCTGGCTCTTCTCGTGCCAGCGACCAGCGCGGCCCCGTTGCAGGCAGGAGGCGAGGACTACACCATCGCTGGGGCAGACTGGCTGTCCAAGTTGGCCGACAAGTACTTCGGCAACATCTTGGCCTGGCCAGCCATCATGGCAACGACCAACCAGAAGCATCTGGAAGACTCGTCTTACGCTTTCATTGAGAACGCGGACCTCATCGAGCCGGGGTGGAAGGTCTGGATCCCCAGCGCCGAAGAGGCCGAGGCCTTCCTGGCCGAGTTCGACCCTGGAAGGCCGGAGATGCTCTTCGGGAAGCCGGCTGAGGGCCAGTTGGTCGTCGGCAGTTGGTGGACCGCCGGTGGCGAGGCCGAGGGCCTCAACGGCATGTTCAAGATCTACAGCGAGAAGTACCCTGCTGTCCAGATCGTCAACGCCACCACCGCCGGCGGCGCAGGCACCAACTTCAAGGCCGTGCTCAAGACCCGCCTCCTCGGCGGCGATCCGCCCGACACCTTCCAACTCCACGCCGGCCTGGAGGTCGAAGGCTACAGCCCGGAGCAGTATCTCGAGCCCCTGGACGACATCTATGCCTCCGAGGGACTGGAGGCAGCCTTCCCGGCCGACCTGCTGACGATGCTCAAGGCATATGGCGGCCACTACTGGGGCGTCCCGGTCAACATCCACCGCTCCAACGTGCTCTGGTACAACAAGGCGACCTTCGAGGCCAATGGGCTGACACCGCCCGCCGACTTCGAGGAGTTCGTGACCGTAGCCGAGGCGCTCAAGGCCGCAGGCATCCAGCCGTTCGTGCTGGGCACCAAGGACGGCTGGGAAGCAGGTCACATCTTTGAGGATATCCTGGCTGGCACCCTGGGCGCTGAGGGGTACAACGGCCTGTGGACCGGTGACACGTCGTGGACTGGTGACGGCGTCGCCAAAGCATTGGAGAACTTCAATCTGATGCTCAGCTATGCCAACCCCGATCACTCGGCCCATACGTGGGATAGCGCTGGCGAGTTCCTGATCGCAGGCACCGGCGGCATGATGATCATGGGCGACTGGACCGATGGCTGGTTCACGTCCAAGGGGTTCACTGGCTACGGCTGGGCACCCCCGCCGGGCACCCAGGGCATCTTCGTCGCCCTGTCCGACAGCTTCGCGGTCCCGGCAGAGGCCCCCAACAAGGACAACGCCCTCAACTGGGCGAAGACCTGCGGCTCGCTGGAAGGCCAGGAAGCCTTCAACCCCCAGAAGGGCTCCATCTGCGCCCGCACCGACTGCGACCCGGCGCTGTTCAACCCCTATCTCCAGTCAGCCGCGGTCGACTGGGGCCAGGACGCCATCGTGGCCAGCGTGGCCCACGGGGCGGCAGCCTACGAGTCCTGGGCTACGGACTACAAGGACGTGCTGACCCTGTTCGTGGCCAGCGGTGACGTGGCCGCCGCACAGGCTGGTTTGCAGCAGGCCTGTGTGGCCGCTGGCATCTGCCAGTAACCATCACAAATCGACGAGGCAGCCCGATCTCTCTGGGCTGCCTCGTTCCTTGCCAGTGCTCCGTCAATCGTGTTCTGACGAGTGCGTAGCATAGCCCCTTGCGGGCGGCTGGACGGGCACAAGGCCCTATGCTACCGATCATTTCATCCTTGCTTGATGAAGTACTTGGTTAGACCTTCCTGGATGGAGAGAGCTATGCGACGTTGGAATTGGGAGCGGGTTGTCTCGATCCTGTTAATCTCGCCGGCGGTGGTAGCCACCGCCATCTTTGTATATGGCTTCATCGCCTGGACCGCCTATTCCTCGCTTACCAAATGGAACAAACTCCTGCCCGATTTCACCTTTGTCGGGTTGAGCAATTATCGCACACTGTTTGCCAACCAGCGCTTCCGCATTGACCTGCGCAACACCGTCGTGTTCACGCTGGTGTTCTTGGTCGCCTGCCTGATCATCGGCTTCGTGCTGGCCTTATTGTTGGATCAGCGGGTCAAGGGTGAAGGGATCTTTCGCGGCATCTACTTGTTTCCCATGTCCATCTCTTTCATCGTTACCGGCGTGGTCTGGCGCTGGCTGCTCAATCCCGGCAGTCCCCAACTGGGCAGCACGGGGGTCAACTTGCTGTTCGACGAATTGGGTCTGGGTTTCCTCAAGACAGGATGGTATACCGACCCCAAGATCGGGATCATTGCTGTGGCCATTGCTGCCACCTGGCAGATGTCGGGCTACACCATGGCCATGTTCCTGGCCGGTCTGCGCGGCATCCCCGACGAACTGCGCGAGGCCGCCCGAGTGGATGGCGCCTCCGAGGCGCAGATCGTGCGCAGGATCATCTTTCCCCTCTTGCGACCGGTCACACTCAGCGCCGTGATTGTTCTGGGACACATCTCGCTCAAGATATATGACCTCATCGTGTCCATGACCGGGCCGGGCATCGGCTTTGCCACCGACGTCCCCGCCTATTACATGTGGGACACCACTTTCCGAGGCAATCACTTCGCCCGAGGAGCAGCGATCGCCATCATCCTGCTTTTCATGGTAGCCGTACTGATCGTGCCCTACCTGACGTGGAGCACTCGCTCGGAGGCAGAGCTATGACCGCCACAACGCGTGACCAGCCCAGAACAACAAGACGGCCCTTCCGCTGGCAACGTGTGCTGCTCTACGCCATCCTTGTTGCCTCCGCACTCGCCTTCCTCATGCCAGTGTATGTCCTGCTCATCACGGGCATGAAGAGCTTCGCCGAGGTGAGTCTGCAAAGCATGTGGGACCTGCCGAAGGGGCTGCACTTCGAATCCTACGCCAAAGCCTGGTTCGGCAGCGAAGCGGAAGGGTTCCGCGGGCTCAACGTCAACTTCATGAACTCGGTCTACCTCACCCTTCCGGCCACCATCATTTCGGCCATGTGGGGCTCGATCAATGGCTACATTCTGGCCAAGTGGAAGTTCCGTGGGTCGGAAGTGCTCTTCCCGCTGCTCCTGTTTGGCATGTTCATCCCTTATCAGTCCATCCTCATCCCGCTGGTGCAGACACTGCAGAAGATCAACATCTTTGGCATACGGTTCTACGGCACCATTCCCGGCCTGATCTTGGCCCACGTCGTCTATGGCATTCCCATCACGACCTTGATCTTCCGCAACTACTATGCCAATATCCCTACAGAGCTGATCGAAGCGTCTCGGATCGACGGGGCCAATATCTTCAGCATCTACCGATACGTCTTGTTTCCATTATCCATACCGGGTTTCGTGGTGGTGATGATCTGGCAGTTCACATCCATCTGGAACGACTTCCTGTTTGCCGTGACCATCACCAGCAATCCTGCCACCCAGCCCGTTACCGTCGGGCTGAACAACCTGGCGGGCAGCTACATCGTGGAGTGGAATGTGCAGATGGCCGGAGCGCTGCTGACGGCGCTGCCCACGCTGCTGGTATACATCTTCCTGGGCCGCTACTTCATGCGCGGCCTCATGGCCGGGTCTTTGAAGGGCTAGGCTCAATGCGGTTCCGCTGAGAAGGATGCGTATACACAGCCGGAAGCCCTGGGGCATCGAGAAGATGCCCCAGTTCTCTTCTGATCGCCACAGTGCTTCGTGGGGCGAAGCGCTAATGGCTATGCGAATAGGAAGGAGGAGCACAAGAGGGCATAGAGACGCGGGCAAAACCGCTGTTGCGCCATAGCTTCGGACAGGCCTCAGACGGCGCGGCGCTCTCGCTGTACGCTAAGAAGGCCAAGAGAATGGCTATGCGAATAGCGGGAGGAACACGAGAGGGGTAGAAACGCGGACAAAACCGCTACTGCGCCTCAGCTTCCGACGACGCGGTGCGCTCGCGGTATGCTATGAAAGCCAGGAGGATGCCTGCCCCATACAGTCCAATAAGAGGGGCCATGACCATCAGCATGTTGAAGGGGTCCACCGTGGGAGTGATGGCGGCAGCGATGACGGCGATGACCACTATGGCATAGCGCCAGAAGCGGAGGAGCATCTTGGGCGTGACGATGCCCAGCCGGGCCAGGAAGGCCATGATCAACGGCGTCTCGAAACTCACTCCTGTCCAGAAGAGCAACGCAGTGATCAGGGAGACGTACTTCTCGATGGTTCAGTTGGGCTCGATGATGTCCGCCAGGAAGCCCTGCAGGAAGGGAATGGCCGAGCGCAGCATGACGAAGTAGGCAAAAGCAACGCCGACCAGGAAGGAGACGGTAGCGCCAGGCACGACGAAGTACAGATAGCGGCGTTCCTGCTTGGTCAGGCCAGGAACGATGAAGCGCAGCAGTTGGTAGACGATGACCGGCATAGCCAGGGCCGCGCCACCGACGAGGGACACTTTGAAGAACATGACCATCGGCGCGGTGGGCGCGTAGGCCTGCGGTGGATGCTCTCCTAGTGGAG
>CAZPMV010000056.1:12051-13839 GCA_964587335.1 uncultured Anaerolineales bacterium | reverse complement strand
GGGCCATGGGAGGCGTAGCCCTACCGGATGGCAGGGCTACGCCTGGGTGGTTGCGCTAGTAGGAAAGGACCTCCAGGGGCTCGGACCATACTTCGATGTCCAGCTCATCGACCTTGTAGGTTCCCTTGCCCCACAGGATGACCCGGCCGTTGCCGAAGGCGTAGAGATCGATCTTCTCGCCGGCGAGGATCACCGACACATTCCGGCCTTGGATGCGGGCCAGACCGTGGAACCCGACGTACTCGGTCCAGCCGTCTGGGAAGACCTTCTTGCGGCCCTTGCCCTCGATGGTGATCTGTTCCTCACCCTTGACCCAGAGCACGCCGTTGCCCTTCAGGCGCATCCAACCGCTGCCGCGCAGTGCAACGAGGCCGTCTCCCCGAGCTCTTAGCGTGCCCGCTCCGGTCGCTTCGTCGGCACTGGCTGCAGACACCAACCCCAGGCTGGCTACCAGGAGCACCGCCAGCAGAACGAACGCTTTCTTCTTCATCTGAACTACCTCCCTTTTGGTTTGTGTTGTGCTGTCTTTGGTTCCGGAACCGCCGTTCTGCTCACATCATCACATGGGATTGTAATGTGAGCATGATCTGAGTGTAAAGAACCTGTAAGAAAATCGCCTGGGTCTGTGGCGCGCTCCTCCCACCATTTTCGCCTTCGGCGCGCGTATGGTACAATTGGCAAAAGCCAGCGCGTGCCCTATGGGCAGGCGCGTTGGAGAAAGTGAGACGATTCATGGACGACATAACTCGACGAGAGTTCATCCAGCGCTTGCTGGCCTGGGGGCTCGGCGCGGCCGGGGCAGGGACGCTGCTGTCAAGTGTCTCCTGTGGCCCCGAGCCGCCGCCGTCACCGACCATCAGCCCCACGGAGCCACCTACAGCAAGCGCTCTTCGGGCCACTCTCACGCCTGTGCCGACGCTTGAGCCCACGCGGCCGCCCGCGACTGACACGCCTGAACCTACGGTGACGCCGGCGCCGGGCGATGCATACCTGGCAGTGGCTCGCGGCGAGAGCCCTGAGGCCATCGTACAGGCAGCTCTCAGGGCGCTGGGCGGCATCGAGCGGTTTGTGCAGTCAGGCGACGACGTGATCATCAAGCCCAACATCTGCGTCGCCTACCACACCTACGAGTACGCGGCCACAACCAATCCCGAGGTGGTTGTCGCACTGGTGAGCCTCTGTCTGGGCGCGGGGGCCAAGCGAGTGCGGGTGATGGATCAGCCCTTCGGCGGCACGCCTGATCAGGCGTACGCTCGCAGCGGCATCGGCGAAGCAGTGAAGGCGGCCGGCGGGCAGATGGAAGTGATGGCCAGGATGAAGTATCAGGACACGGCCATCCCCGAGGGCCGTGACATCACCCTCTGGCCACTGTATCAAGACGTGCTAAAGGCGGACGTGCTCATTGATGTGCCCATTGCCAAGGATCACGGCCTGGCCCGGCTGACGCTGGGCATGAAGAACCTCATGGGCGTCATCCTGAACCGCAGCGGGCTGCACATCAACCTGGGCCAACGCATTGCCGATCTCACCAGCCTGCTGCGTCCCACCCTGACTGTGGTGGATGGTGTGCGCATCTTGATGGATCACGGCCCCGGCGGCGGCAGCCTGGACGATGTGAAGCTGATGAACACCGTCATCGCCAGCCCCGACATCGTCGCCGCCGATGCCTATGCCGCCACTCTGTTCGGCCTGACCGGCGCCGACATCCCTGCCATCGTCGCCGGTGCGGAGATGGGTTTGGGGACGATGGATTTGGCTAGCGTGAAGATCGAAGAGTTCAGCGTGTAG
>CAZPMV010000056.1:1175-11951 GCA_964587335.1 uncultured Anaerolineales bacterium | reverse complement strand
GTTTCATGCATCAGGCCTTGCTCTGGAGAAGGCACAGGATGAAGCCGATTATGAAAGCTGCGACATGGCGGCGCGTACGCCAAACCGTGCAGGCTGTGGCGCTGCTGCTGTTCCTGTATCTGCTGTTGGGGACGCGGCAGGGTGGCGCGACCTTCTTGCCGCATGACCTTTTCTTCCGCCTCGATCCGCTGGCGGGGTTGACGGCGATGCTCGCCGGCCGACGCTGGATTGCTTCGCTGGCCCTGGGGGGCGTGACCCTACTTCTAACGCTGCTGCTGGGCCGCGTCTGGTGCGGCTGGCTGTGCCCGCTGGGCACGCTGCTCGATTGGACGTCGCTGCGGCGGCCCCGCGCCGACGAGCCAGACCTACGCTCTGGATGGCGAGGGGTCAAGCACTTCCTGCTCTTCACCATCCTCTTCGCCGCCCTGCTGGGCAGCCTGACGCTGCTCGTCCTCGATCCCATCACCCTGCTCTTCCGCACGGTCACCGCCGCCGCGCTGCCGCCACTGAACTCGCTGATCACGGCAGCGGAGACGGCGCTCTACCGTTTCGGGCCGCTGCAAGCACCGCTGGAAGCCTTCGACCGCTTGGTGCGCGGCCGGCTGCTGGTGGTGGAACAGCCCTTCTTCCAGCAGAACCTCCTGTTGGCACTGGTCTTTGCCGGTGTGCTGGCGCTTAATGCCATACGTCCTCGCTTCTGGTGCCGCTATCTCTGTCCGCTGGGCGCGCTGCTGGGGCTGTTCTCCAAGGTGGCCTGGCTGCGCCACGTGGTAGACGAGGCGGCCTGCACGGGCTGCGCCCGCTGCGTCCGCGTCTGTCCCACCGGTACCATCGAACCCGGGCGGAACTTCGCCGCCGATCCGGCCGAGTGCACGCTGTGCCTCGATTGCCTGGAGAACTGTCCCACGAATGCCATCAGCTTCCGCGGGCAGTGGGGGTGGGCCGAATGGCGGCGCTACGATCCCTCGCGGCGCCAGGTGCTGGCCTCGCTGGGCGCGGCAGTGGCTGGCGTCGGCCTGCTGCGGTCTGCGCCTGCTGCTCGCCGAGAGCATCCGCATCTCATCCGGCCGCCGGGGGCGCGGGAGAACGACCTGCTGAGCAAGTGCATCCGCTGTGGCGAGTGTCTCAAGATCTGTCCCACGGCGGGGCTGCAGCCGAGCCTGCTGACGTCGGGCTGGGAAGGGCTCTGGACGCCGCTGTTGGTCCCTCGCCTCGGCTATTGCGACTACTCCTGCCACTCCTGCGGGCAGGTCTGTCCGACGGGCGCCATTCCCAGGCTAACGCTCGAAGAGAAGAGGCAAACCGTCATCGGCGTGGCCTACATAGACGAGAACCGCTGCATTCCCTGGGCCGACGGGTGCGATTGCATCGTCTGCGAGGAGATGTGCCCCGTGCCCGAAAAGGCCATCCGCTTGGAGGAGCAGACGGTGGTGAACTGCCGCGGCGAGACGGTGACCGTGCAGCGACCGCGGGTGCTTCGGGATCTGTGCATCGGCTGTGGCATCTGCGAGTACCAATGCCCTCTCAACGGCGAGGCGGCCATCCGCGTCTACGTGCCCAACGCCTTCAACGCCAGAGCTATTAGTCGCTCTCTTCCGCTGATTCACGCAGAACATGGAACCGGGATACGGTTTGAGGCGAATACATAGCCGGAGTACGCGTCAGTCCGGGCTGCTCGACCGCCGCAGCGGGCACAGTCTCGCTGGGCGAGGGAGCGTAGATGGACTACAACAAGCTTCATCGGATGCTGATCGTTTTGCATAAGCTGGCGCGGTGGCGCTGGTGGCAAGTGACCATCGTCGTGATCGTCTTGGCCGCAGCGGCGGGGCTGACCGGCTTTGGGGCCACCGGGGATAGCAACATGGGCCTCATGCTCGCTGCTGGCTATCTGCTCTTCGTCGGCCTGGACGCCGCGCTGCTGGCCGCGCTACCGCGGCTGCATCTTTCCTTCGGGCCGGTGCAGCCTCCGTTGCTGGCGCTGGCCGCCGTGCGCTGGCTGACGAGCTGCGCAGCGGCACTGGCTGGCCTATGGCTTCCTCCCGTCTGGCCATTCGCCGCGCTGCTTGCCTGCCACCTGATCCTCTCCGGCCTCGCCGTGTACGGCTGCATGGTAGAGCCCTTCCGCCTGACGCTCACGCGGCTGGAGGTGAGCAGCCCCAAGCTGGCCGGGCTCAGGCAGCCGCTGCGTATCCTGCACCTTTCGGATTTGCACATGGAACGGGCCACGCCGCGGGACGAGCGAGTGCTGGCGCTGGCAGCAGAACTGTCGCCCGACCTTGTCCTCCTCACCGGCGATTACCTGAACCTCTCCTACGCCGACGACGACACGGCCGTGGCCCACGCTCGCAAATGGCTGAGCCGCCTCGCCGCGCCGCTGGGCGTGTACGCGGTGCTGGGCACGCCGGAGGTGGACGTACGTCATCGGGCGGATGACGTGTTCGCCAACACCGGCGTGCGCCTGCTGAGCAACGAGGCCGTGCTGGTGGAGGCGGGCGACCAGCAGATCACTCTCCTCGGCGTGACTTGCGAGCGAGACCTGAGCGTGGATCGCGCCGGGCTCGAGGCCACACTGCGCGATGTGCCCAGCAGCGCCTTCACCATCCTGCTCTACCACATCCCCGATCTGATGCCCGAGGCGGTGGCGCGGGGGATCGACCTTTACCTGGCGGGGCACACGCACGGCGGCCAGTGGCGCGTGCCGGGCTATGGGGCGGTGATCACCAGTTCGGTCTATGGCAAGCGGTACGAGATGGGGCACTACGTCGAGGGCAGCACACAGCTCTACGTCAGCCGCGGGTTGGGGTTGGAGGGGCTGGCTGCACCGCGAGCACGCTTCCTCTGCCCGCCGGAGGTGGTGCTGCTGACGCTGCGGGCGCCCCAAGGCGAAAGAGAAAGAGAAGGAGAAGGAGGCAGAATCGCTCACGGTCGAACGCTCACTGGCGCCAGGGCAGCAGGTAGTTTACAACATTCTGCTTAGCTGACTTGACAAAGAGCTGCTAAAGTGGTACAATGAACGTGCCCTGCGATGACATAGGGGCAGAAGCCACACATGGAGCCGCTGGGCAGAGCGGCAAGTAATGCAGGAATGCAGGTCAGGTATGGAATACAAAGACTACTACCGTACACTTGGCGTAGACAGGAATGCCGATGAGAAGGAGGTCAAGAAGGCCTACCGTCGGCTGGCGCGCCAGTGCCATCCTGACGTGAATCCGGGCAACAAGCAGGCAGAGGAGCGCTTCAAGGAGATCAACGAAGCGTACGAGGTGCTGAGCGATCCGGAGAAACGGCAAAAATACAACCAACTGGGCGCTGACTGGCAGCGCTGGCAACGCACGGGCCGTGATACGCAAGGCTTCGATTGGAGCCAGTGGACGGGCGGGGCCCCCAGCGGGGCCCGCCAAGGAGGGCGCGTCCACGTCGAGTATGCGGATTTGGGCGACCTGTTGGGCGGCCAGGTCCCGTTCTCCGATTTCTTCAGCACCATCTTTGGTGGTGTAGGGCGAGAGCCAAGGGCGGAGAGGTTCTCGGGGGCGCAGCGCCGCCCACGCCGGGGACAGGACATGGTGCAGCCCGTGGAAATCACGCTGCAAGAGGCGTTCCACGGCACGCGGCGGATCCTGCAAGTGGACGGCCGCCGTCTGGAGGTACAGATCCCACCCGGGGTGAAGACAGGTTCCAAGGTGCGTGTGAAGGGCGAGGGCGGCCGGGGGGCATCCGGTGGTTCCCGCGGCGACCTTTTCCTCCAACTGGAGGTACGGCCGCACAGCGTGTTCGAGCGGCGCGGGGACGATCTGCACTGCGATGTGCCCGTGGACCTGTACACGGTTGTGTTGGGGGGCGAGGTGCAGGTGCCTAGACTCGGCGGACAGCCGGTGATGCTGCGCATCCCGCCGGGCACGCAGGGCGGGCGCAGCTTCCGCCTGCAGGGCATGGGGATGCCGCAGCTCCGCCAGCCGGAACAACGAGGCCATCTCTACGCCAAGGTGCGAATCGTCGTGCCTGAGGAGTTGAGTCCACGAGAGAAGGATCTCTTCGAGGAATTGACCAACCTGAGAGGGAAAGACCAGAGCAAGTAGTCTCTGATCGGAGGTGGTTGTCGTGCCTAATTTGCTGCGTTCAGATCAACCCTTGTATGCCATTGGCATAGCTGCACGAATCGTGCGTTTGCATCCGCAGACGCTGCGGCGCTACGAGGGGTTGGGCCTGGTCAGGCCTGCCCGCCGCTCGGGCCGGCGACTATACTCCCGTCGCGACGTAGATCGCCTGCTCCAGATTGTGCGCCTCACCGATGAGTTGGGCATCAACCTGGCGGGCGTGGAAGTCATTCTGCGGTTGAAGGAACAAGTGGTTGCCTTGCAGGCGGAGAACGAGAGCATACGAGCGGAGCTGGAGACCGTGACCGTTCGTGTGAGCCGATCCACAGGCGCGGGTTTAGAATCTGGGCGAATCAGCACCTGACCAGCGAAGCGAAAACGGAGGTTAACATGATCCACGAAGCGGAACTGCGGGAATTGGCAGCGTTCAGAGCGGAGGGTACTGGAATACTCAGTCTCTACTTGAATGTAGATCCACGTCGCCGCACGCCGGAGAAATACAAGCTGGCCTTGCGGCATCAACTGGACAGCGTGGCGGAAGCGGCCGATCCGGCCGACATGGCTCGCGTAGAGCGCTATTTCGATCTCGAGTACAACTTGCAGGGGCGGGGAGTTGCCTGCTTCAGTTGCCAGGCCGCCGATTTCTGGCGGGCGTATCCCCTATGGGTGCCTGTGGAGGATACCGTCTTCGTCGGCGGCCATCCCTACGTCAAGCCACTCAGCGGTGTAATGGACAGCTACGCCCGTCACGGTGTGGCTCTGATCAGCAGGGAGGGAGCTCGGTTCTTCATTTTCGAGCAGGGGGAGGCAGAGGAAGTCGGGAGTTTATCAGGAGAGGACGTGAAACGCCACAAGCAGGGCGGCTGGGCGGCCTCTCGCTATCAGCGCCGCGAGGATGCCGCTGCCTACCGCAATCTCAAGGAGATGGCGGAGGCCACGGCCAGTGTCTGTCGGGAGCGCGATTGTCGGCGTTTGATCCTGGCGGGCACTGAGAAGACGGTGGCGCAGTTTCAGCCGTTGCTGCCCAAATCATTGCAGGAACAGATCGTGGGCAGTTTTGCTGTGGACATGACTGCCTCGCCCACCGAGGTGGCTGAGCGCTCGCTGGACATTGCCCAGCAGGTGGCAGAGCAACAGCAGGCCGCCCTGGTCGAACAGGTCATCACAGTTACATCGAAGGGAGGCGCAGGCGCCCTTGGTCTGGCCGACACGCTGCGGCTGCTGGAGGAAGGGCGGGTGCATCACCTGGTGCTGGCCGAGGGATATCATGGCACCGCTCACCAATGCGATCACTGCGGCTACATGACCGTGGAGCACATGGAGCAATGTGCGTTCTGTGGCGGGCAGATGCATCTGCTGAAAGATGCGGTGAATGCCCTTGTTGGTCGAGCCATCGAGCGAGGTGTGAAGGTGACCACGGTACGGGACAATGAGATGCTGGAGGCGGCTGGCTCCATCGGAGCGGTTCTTCGGTACTAAAGTGCGTTGGTACATTGGTACATTGGCAGATTGGTAGACTCGTGTAGAGCCCAATCTGCCAGTGTGCCGGTTTACCAACTTGCAGGCGTTCAGGTCAGTTGAGATCAGATTCGAAAGACGGAAAGAGGGCAGGTAGACTACAAATAGAGGTTACGGAACATGATGCGATTCGATCGTTTTACCGAGCGCGCACAGGACGTGGCTATGCGCGCCTACGAGATTTTGCAGCGCCATGGGCACGGTCAGGTGGATATCGAGCATATCTTTCTGGCCATGCTGGAACAGCCGCAGGGGGTAACAGCGCAGATCCTGGAGAAGCTGGGCGTGTCGGTGGAGATGGTGCGAGGCAGGCTGGACAACCACCTGGAGCACAGCCCGAAAATGAGCGGGACGGTACCCTACTCGGGCAAGGTGGCGCAGGTCTTCATCACGCCCAGACTCAAGCGTGTGATGGATGGCGCCAGCCAGGAGGCGAACAAGCTCAAGGACGAGTACATCTCCACAGAGCACCTGCTGCTGGCCATTGCCAGCGAGCGCAGTGCTCCTTCCGCCAAGATCCTGCGAGAGCATGAGGTCACCAGGGCCCGCATTCTGGAAGCCATCAAGGAGATCAGGGGGGGGCAACGGGTCACCAGCCCCACAGCCGAGAGCCGCTACCGCACGCTGGAGCGCTTCAGCCGTGACCTCACCCAATTTGCCCGCGAGGGCAAGCTGGATCCCTGTGTCGGCCGCGGCGCTGAGATCCTGCGCCTGATGCAGGTGCTTTGTCGGCGCACCAAGAACAACCCCGTGCTCATCGGCGATGCGGGCGTGGGCAAGACGGCCATCGTCGAGGGGCTGGCGCAGCGGATCGCCGACGACGATGTGCCTGAGTTGCTGTTGGGCAAGCGACTAGTCTCGCTCGATCTGGGCGCTATGGTGGCAGGCACCCGCTTTCGCGGCGAGTTCGAGGAGCGGCTGAAGGCCACCATCGAGGAGATCCAGCGTGCCGAAGGCGAGATACTCCTCTTCATTGACGAGGTGCACACGGTGGTGGGCGCGGGCGCCGCGTCGGGGGCCATTGATGCTTCCAACATGATGAAGCCGGCCCTGGCCCGTGGCGAACTGCGCTGCATCGGCGCCACGACGCCGGACGAGTATCGCAAGTACATCGAGCGGGACAGCGCGCTGGAGCGCCGCTTTGCCCCCGTCTGGGTGGAAGAGCCGACGGTCGAAGAGACCATTGAGATCCTCGAGGGCGTTCGTGGCTGCTACGAGTTACACCATGAGATCACCTTCGACGAAGCCGCACTGGTAGCTGCAGCCCGCCTCTCCCATCGCTACGTCACCGATCGTCACCTGCCCGACAAGGCCATTGACCTCATAGACGAGGCGGCGGCCAAGCTGCGGGTGGCCAACTACTCCATGCCCAAATGGCTGAGGGCGAGGAAGGCACGGCTGCTGAAGCTAGCAGCAGGTGAGGAGGCCGCTTGGGCAGCGCGAGAGTACGAACAGGCGGCGCAGGTCAAGGCCGAGAGGCTCAAGCTGGAGGAGGAGTTCGAGGCCGAGCGGTCCGCCTGGCGGAGGGAGACGGGCCTCAAGGACGAGGTGATGGAGGACGACATCGCCCAGGTGGTGGCGAGCTGGACGGGCATCCCCGTGAGCAGCATGCTGGAGACGGAGGCAGAGAAGTTGTTGCACATGGAGGAGGCGCTGGGCAAACGTATCGTGGGCCAGGAGGAGGGCATCGCCGCTTTGGCCGACGCCATGCGCCGTGCCCGCTCCGGCCTGAAAGATCCACGCCGTCCCATCGGCTCGTTCATCTTCGTTGGCCCTTCGGGGGTGGGCAAGACGGAGCTGGCCAAGGCGTTGGCGGAGTTCCTGTTCGATGACGAGGACGCCCTCTTCCGCCTGGACATGAGCGAGTATCGGGAGCAGCACACAGCCAGCCGGCTGATGGGGGCGCCGCCCGGTTACGTGGGCTACGATGAGGGTGGGCAGCTCACGGAGGCCGTGCGCCGCCGTCCCTACAGGGTGATCCTCTTCGACGAGATCGAGAAGGCGCACCCGGAGGTGTTCAACGCCCTGCTGCAGATCCTCGACGATGGCCGCTTGACCGACGGCCAGGGCCACGTCGTGGACTTCCGCAATACGGTGCTCATCATGACCTCCAACATCGGCACGGAGTATGCCAAGGCAGGCGGCGTGCTGGGCTTCCTGAAACAGGAGGCGGGCAGCACTGCCGAGGAGAGGGAGCGGCAGCGAACCATCGAAGATGGGCTGAAGAAGACCTTCCGCCCCGAGTTCATCAACCGCATTGACGAGGTCATCATCTTCCACGCGCTGAGCGAGGAGCACATGCTGCAGATCGTGGACTTTCAGATGCGAGAGATCGCCGAACGGTTGGCCGAACAGGGTTTGCACATTGAACTGAGTGAGGAGGCCCGCGAGTGGCTGGCTGATGTGGGGTACGATCCGCAGTTCGGGGCGCGCCCCCTGCGCCGCGCCTTGCAGCGCTATGTGGAAAGCCGTCTCTCCCGGCTGCTGCTGGGAGGCGAGTTTGGCCCAGGCGACACCGTCATCGTGCAGGTAGTCGAGGAGGAGGATGACAGGGGAGAGAAGCGGAAGCGGTTGGACTTCGAGCGATGTCCGGGACAGCCCATTGCCATGGAGCTGCCGAAAGCGATAGAGGCCAAATAGACAGAGAAATAGGAAGAAAGCTCAGTGTCGCTGTGCGGCTGGGGGTACTATATGGTGAGAGTGTGCAAGAAAAGACGGCCGAGAAACGTCCGCTCAGCGTCCGGGATCGGAAGATCAGGAGCGAATGCGTGCATCGAGTGACGGTCAGGTCTACCAGAGGGTATGGAAAATGGAAATGAAGGAACTGTTCCCTATGATTCCCGCATCGGCGAAAGCTCTATGGTTCTCTGGAGCGATTCTCTTGTTCCTCCTTGCTCTGTTTGTACTGTTCAGCTACATTGCCTGTTCTTCAAGGAACATGGAGTTTGAGCTTTCCCAGGCGGGGCTGCGCATACGTGGTGGTCCCTATGCACGAATGATACCCGCAGGGTCACTCATCTCTGCAGAATCGAGACAGATTGATCTTCGTGAAGCAACGTCGTACAAGCCTAAGGTGAGAACCAATGGGATTGGTCTTCCAGGTTATGCAGCGGGCTGGTTCAGGCTGAAGAATGGAGAGAAGGCGCTTCTCTTCGTCACCGATCAATCCAGTGTGGTTCATGTTGCCACACGGGAGGGCTACTCCGTTCTTTTGAGCGTTGAAGAACCCCAGGTATTCCTGCAATCGCTCCGAAAAGTCGCAGCAAACGAGGACTAGCCGTAGCTGCTCAGGCTGGCTCAGGTGCAAGACACTTCGGTTGCGGGATCAAGCCGTTGTGAAGCGCGATACGGTCAAGCAAACGGTCGAGCATGGAGTGGATGTTGCGGATTCCGGCGACGTGTGTTGGAATGTAGTATCAATACAGGCTACAAATGATACTACAGGAGAAGCTCATATCTCTGATTGGTGTGCGACAACTGCGCGAGCAGACCAGCGCGCTGAACCCTGCCGAGGCTGATTCGGAGAGCAGCCGGACCTTCCTGGCCGTGGTTCGGCAACGCCGGTTGCCTCTGTTCTGCCCCACTTTGTTGGTGGAATGAAACCTCCATCGTCTCGCACACGCACCACCAACCGTGACCCCATGTCCGGCGCCACGCATGCCCAGGCAAGAAGAATGAGAGCCAAGCAGCCACTCCCACAGGCCCGCTCACGCCGGTCGAACCGGCGGAGTGGGGATTCCACTCAGTTGATCATCACCAGCCTGGTGGCGCTGTCCGTCGCTATGATGTGGTTGGCAGTCGCTCTGGCTCTGCTCTACTGCAGCGATCTGATCTTGCCCGGCGTCGAGGCATTGGACGTTGACCTGGGCGGCAAAACCAGGGCAAAGGCAGCCGCCGTCCTGCAACAGAACTGGGCGCGGCGGCTGATCGTCCTCTACGCAGACGATACCACCTACGCAGTCACCCCCGCGGCGTTAGGCATCATGCTGGACGCCGAAGCCACGGCCCAGGCCGCGCACCAGCAAGGGCGTTCGCTGGGCAGCATCGAAGCCATGCGTCGGGGAGAAGCGCGCCTCACTGTTGCTCCCCTGTGGGTGGTTGATCGCGCTATCGCTGAGGCCAATTTGCGAGCTCTGGCGTCACAGTTTGACGTGCCCCCCGTGGACGCAGGCATAGGCGTGGTCAACGAAGGCATCGAGGTAATCCCGCCTGCGCCTGGGCGCGCCCTTGATGTAGCAGCCTCCGTGGCCTGGCTGGAGCAACATGCAGATCGGGTCGTCGCCGAGGGTCGTTGGGACCTGGTCGCAGCGCCGGTGCAGCCAGCTATCGGCGACGTGAGCGCCGCCGTGGTCCAAGCCAGCCAATTGCTGGCCAATCCCCTATCCATTCACGCCTACGATCCCATCACCGATGAAACGCTGGCGTGGACGATTCCGCCGGACGTGTGGGGCGCCTGGTTGAATGTGGGCATTGACGCTGGGGATTCGACCAGCCTCTACTGGGAGCTGGATGCAGCGAGAGCGGAGGCGGGCCTGGCCGCACAGATGCTCATGCCGGGCCCTGACCGTGACCTGGACTGGCCCCGAGCGGTTGTGGCCGTCAGGGAGGCCCTCGCCATTCAAAGCCAGCATGTACACCTGCGCGTCTATCACCACCAGCAGCAACACACCGTCGCGGAAGGCGAAACGTTAGCCAGCATCGCCCACGACCATGGCGTCCCCTATCCCTGGATTCAGCAGGCCAATCCCGGTGTGGGGGATGCGCTCTACGTCGATCAGGTACTGACGATTCCCTCGCCGGACGTGTTTCTGCCGCTGCCGGTGGTGGAGAACAAGCGCATCGTAGTGAGCCTAGGGGAGCAGAAGATGCAGGCATACGAGAATGGCGCCGTCAAGTGGGAATGGCCAGTCAGCACGGGCATTCCATCCACTCCCACGTCGCCAGGCGTGTTCCAGATCCAATCCCACGATCCCAACGCGTACGCCAGCAGTTGGGATCTGTGGATGCCCCATTTCATGGGCATCTACCGGCCGGTGCCCACGTCCGATTTCATGAACGGGTTCCACGGCTTTCCTGCGCGGGGCGGCTCTCAGTTGCTGTGGACGAGCAACCTGGGCCGACCGGTCACCTACGGATGCATCCTGCTCAGCACGGAGAACGGCGC
>CAZPMV010000056.1:0-1075 GCA_964587335.1 uncultured Anaerolineales bacterium | reverse complement strand
GTTTGCGAGGAGTTGTACTCCGAGCCAGCGTTCAGGAGCGCAACTCCCTCACATCAACTGCCCGCCCCTGGACAGGCCAGAGGCGGCGTCTTGGGTTTCGGCGGGAAACCCCTTGACGACTGACGGGGCGTCCTGGCCTGTCTGGAAAGTGATGAGGCGACAATGGGAAAGATCATCTACGGTGAAAACTTGCCCATCCTGAGAGACATGGAATCCGAAAGTGTAGATCTCATCTACATTGATCCTCCATTCAACACGGGCAAGCGTCAGGAACGTACCAGGATCAGGACTGTTCGCGACGACGAGCAAGGCGACCGGACTGGTTTCCAGGGGAAGAGGTACCGAACAACGAGAGTGTCCTCCGTCGGCTCCATCGGCTCAGTCGGCTATGAGGATGCGTTCGACGACTTCCTGGGATTCCTGCGCCCACGGATTGACGAGGCCTACAGAGTCCTGAAGGCAAACGGGAGCCTCTTCCTCCATATTGACTACCGGGAGGTGCACTACTGCAAGGTCTTGCTTCTGGATCAGGTGTTTGGGAGGGATTCATTCATCAATGAGATCATCTGGGCGTATGATTTCGGGGCAAGATCGAGAAAGCGGTGGTCTACGAAACACGACAACATCCTGTGGTACGCCAAAGATCCCCGGAACTACACCTTCAACTTCGACGAAATGGACCGAATCCCCTATATGGCTCCAGGCTTGGTGGGGAAGGAGAAAGCCGCCCGCGGCAAGACGCCCACGGATGTGTGGTGGCACACCATAGTGGGCACGAACAGCAAAGAGAAGACGGGGTATGCCACGCAGAAGCCTCTGGGTGTTCTGGAGAGGATCGTCAAGGTGCATTCCAATCCGGGCGATTTGCTGCTCGACTTCTTCGCCGGCAGCGGGAGCCTCGGCGATGCAGCCGCTCGCAACCAACGCGACTTTCTCCTGATTGACAGCAATCCGGAAGCAATCCGCGTTATGGCCAGGCGATTGCGGATTCACAGCCCCGAGCTCATCAATTGCAACGGTCTGATTGACGACGCACACAACGAAGAACCGCAACCGCTGCTATGGTCTGCGGGAA
>CAZPMV010000055.1:9414-14015 GCA_964587335.1 uncultured Anaerolineales bacterium | reverse complement strand
ATACCACAGATCAGCGCTTTGAGCAAGTGATTGTCCCCAGCCAGGGTCAAAGCGGAGGTGCAACGCACGCTGTAAGTGCGTTGCACCCAACCTTTGCCTGCCTTCTCATCTTGCTGTATAATCAACCCCAGGTTCATATACCTCCGTGTTCGTCCGTGTTCGTCCGCGTCCCACTAAAACGAGGTGTGTCTATGCGTGTTGTGGCTATGATCATGGCCGGCGGGGCGGGCACCCGCTTGACCGTTCTCTCGGACAAGCGGGCCAAGCCCTCGGTACCCTTCGCCGGCAAGTATCGCATCATTGACTTCACCCTTTCCAATTGCGTTAACTCCCATATCTACGACGTTGCTATCCTCACTCAGTACCGCCCGCATTCGCTGAACGAGCATATCGGCATCGGGAAGCCCTGGGATTTGGATCGCGTGCGCGGCGGCGTCCGCCTGCTCCAGCCCTACCAGGCTCGTGGCTCCCAGGACTGGTACAGCGGCACCGCCGACGCGGTGTATCAGAACCTCAACTACCTGTTCAACCGCGAGGCCGACCTGGCGCTCATTCTATCCGGCGATCACATCTACAAGATGGACTACCGTCCGATGATCGCCTACCATGAGGAGAAGGGCGCCGATGCGACGGTGGCCGTGATGAATGTGCCTCTGGAAGAAACCGATCGCTTCGGCATCATGACTACCAACAAGGCTGGTCGGATCGTCGAATTCCATGAGAAGCCCAAAACGCGGGACAAAGGCACTCTGGCTAACATGGGCGTCTATCTTTTCAGTGTCGAGAAGTTGGCCGAACGGCTGCGCGAGGGACGCAAGCGGAAGCCTGACCTCGACTTTGGCAAACACGTCATCCCCGGCATGGTCCCAACGGACAAAGTCTACGCCCACCCGTTCGACGGCTACTGGGTGGACGCGGGCACGGTTGATGCCTACTGGCGTACTTCCCTGGAACTCTGCGACCCCGACAGCACACTCAATCTGTGGGATCCCCAATGGGTGATCCGCACCCGCAGCCAGGAGCGCCCGCCGGTCAAATGCAGCGCCCAGGCGCAGATTGCCCACTCGCTGGTCAGCAACGGCTGTACCATCCACGGTCGAGTGGAGCATTCCGTGCTGTCTCCCGGCGTCTACGTCTCGCCGGGCGCTGTCGTGCGCGACTCCGTGATCATGAATGATACCTGGGTAGGGCCCGGCGCCGTTGTTGATCGCACCATCGTGGACAAGGAGGTGGTGGTGGGTTCAGGAGTGCAACTGGGCCACGGCGACGACATGACTCCCAACCAAGCGTTGCCTGACAGGCTGAACACGGGCATCACCGTGGTCGGCAAAGGCGCCCATATCCCTGCCAGCATCTGCATTGGCCGCAACGTCCTTATTGACGCTGACGTGGACGAGGCCGACTTCGCTCTGTTTGGCGACAACGTCGTTCCCAGCGGCGCCTCGGTCGCGCCAGGTCCGGCCGAGATCTCAGAGGAGGTGGGCGCATGAACGTGTTGGCGATGATCCTGGCTGGCGGAACCGGACCTGGTCTGCATGTCCTCACCGCCACCCGGGCAGAACCTGCCGTGCCGTTTGGGGGCAAATACCGCATCATTGACTTCGCTCTGTCGAATTGCGTCAATTCGGACATCTACAACGTCGGCGTTCTCACTCAGTACATGCCTCGCACTCTCAACGACCACATCCGGGCGGGCAAGCCTTGGGATTTGGACCGTGCCGAAGGCGGCGTGCGGTTGTTGCAGCCCTACCAGGGCAGCCCCGACGGAAAGGGCGCCTGGCAAGAGGGCTCTGCCGACGCTGTGCGCTTCAACCTCGACGTCCTGCGGGAGAGCAACGCCGAGCAAGTCCTCATCCTGGCCGGCAACCATATCTACAAGATGAACTATCAGCCGATGGTCGAGCATCACAGGATGCGCAAGGCCGACGTCACCGTGGCCGTGCGCGCCGTCAGCCCGCATCAAACCTACCGCTTCGGCATGGTTACCGCTGACGCCAACGGACGCATCACCCGCTTCGAGGAGAAGCCGCGCCGCACCCGGTCGACCCTGGCCAGTATGGGCATCTACGTTTTCGAAGCCCGGGTGCTGGGCGACTGGCTGGAAGGCCCCGGCCGGAGCCAGCGGCAGCTCGGCGCCGACACCATCCTCTCCCTGATCAAGCGAAAGCGTGTCTACGCCTACACCTTCGAAGGATACTGGGCCAACGTGGGCACGATCCCCGCCTACTACGAGGCCAACATGGCCCTGCTGGCCGACATCCCCGCGCTGGACTTGTCCGATCCTCGCTGGGTCATCCACACCCGCTCGGAACAGCGCCCGCCGGTCTTCTTGGCTTCCGAGGCCTGTGTCGTGGGCAATCTGCTGTGCGATGGCGCTCGCATCCAAGGTCGCGTGCTCCGCTCCGTGATCGGCCCCGGCGTGGTCGTGGCCGAGGGCGCTGAAGTACGTGACAGCATCATCATGAACGACACCCGGATCGGCCCTGACGCTGTAGTGGATCGGGCCATCGTGGACAAGGAGGTAGTGATCGGTGAGGGTGCACAGGTGGGCTTCGGCGACGACAACACGCGTAATAGAGCTCTGCCCCAGGTGCTGAACACAGGCATCACGCTAGTGGGGAAGCGCGCTCAGGTTCCTGCCAACGCCGTGCTGGGCCGCAACGTGGTCATCGGCCATGGCGTCACCGCCGACGCTTTCCCTGCTGGCGACGTTCCCAGCGGTACCAGCATCTGAGTCTCCCACCGACACCCGCATTCCTGCCATGCCATGACCAACATCCTTGCTGACCTCAATCCTGCCCAGCGGGAGGCGGTGACTACCGTTCACGGCCCTGTCCTCGTCCTGGCCGGCCCTGGCTCGGGCAAGACGCGGGTGCTCACCCAGCGCGTCGCTTACCTCGTTCGCGAGTGCGACGTCCAGCCCTACCGCGTGATGGCCGTCACCTTCACCAACAAGGCGGCCAGCGAGATGCGCACCCGCATCGAAAGGCTGCTGGGCGGCCAACTGCGGGGGCTCACCATCGGCACCTTCCATGCCACTTGCGCCCGCATTCTGCGACGCGAAGCAGCGGAAGCCGGCATCAATCCCGGCTACGTCATCTACGATGGGGACGATCAGCTCCGCGCCCTGCGCCAGGTGCTGAAGGACCTCAACCTGGATGAGAAACGGTACCGCCCGCGGGCGATGCGCGCCTTCATCTCCCGCGCCAAGTGCGATCTACTCACTCCCCAGGCGGTCGAGCCCAAGACGCATCCGGAAGAGGTGGCTCGCCGCGTCTACGAACGCTACCAGGCGTTGCTGGAGGCCAACGACGCTCTCGATTTCGGCGACCTCCTGCTGCGCATGGTCCTGCTGTTCGAGAAGGAGTCCGGGGTCCTGGAGAAGTACCAGAGCCGCTACCTGTTCCTGATGGTGGACGAGTTCCAGGACACCAACACGGCCCAGTACCGGCTGGTCAAGATGCTGGCCGGCGAACGGCGCAACCTCTGCGTAGTAGCTGATGAAGATCAATCGATCTACCGTTTCCGAGGCGCCGACTACCGCAACATCCGGCGTTTTCGTGAGGATTTCCCCGAGCACAAACTCCTCCTGCTGGAACGCAACTACCGCTCCACGCAGACCATCCTCGACGCCGCCAACGCCATCATCGCTGTCAGCCCGTGGCGCACGCCCAAGCGGCTGCACACGGACAAGGGGGCCGGGCCGCTGCTGACCGTCTTTGAAGCCTACAACGAGGGCGAGGAGGCCAGCTACGTCGTCAACGAGATCGCCCGGCTGACGGCCCAAGGGCGGACGACGCTCGGTGGGTGCGCCGTGATGTATCGCACCAACGCTCAGTCGCGGGCGCTGGAGGATGCTTTCATCTTCGGCAACATGCCCTACAAGTTGGTGGGCGCTACCCGCTTCTACGCCCGGCGGGAGATCAGGGACGCTCTGGCTTACCTGCGGTTGATTCACAATCCGCACGACAGCGTGAGCCTGGGGCGCATCATCAACGTCCCCCGGCGGGGCATCGGCGCTCGGACGACGGCAGCGCTGGCGCAGTGGGCAAATAGGATGGGAGTGTCGCAGCATGAGGCGTTGTTGATGTTGAGGGAAGAGCATGGGAAGAAAGGAAGGGAGGGAAACGAGGATACGGGGGGGGCTGCCTGCGCCGGCAGGCAAGCTGCATCTGCTATCCCCTTTGGCACGCGGGCGCGGAAGCAGTTGTTGATTTTCCTCGAGTCGCTGGAGGGTTGGAGAAAGGCGAGGGCTGACTTGACCGTGGCGCAGATCCTGGATCAGGTGCTGGAGGAGACGGCGTACGAAGGCTGGATTCGGGATGGCACCGAGCAGGGGGAAGATCGCTGGGCCAACCTGATGGAGCTGCGCACCGTGGCCGCCGACTACGATCCCCTGCCACAAGAGACTGCCTTGACTACGTTCCTGGAAGAAGTTGCTCTGGTTTCCGAGGTGGATGATCTGCCCGAGGCTGCGGACGCATCCACGCTGCTCACGCTGCACTCGGCCAAGGGGCTGGAATTCGACGTGGTCTTCATTGTGGGCATGGAGGAGGGTATCCTGCCCCACAGTCGCAGTTTCGACGATCCTGAGCAGATGG
>CAZPMV010000055.1:0-9314 GCA_964587335.1 uncultured Anaerolineales bacterium | reverse complement strand
GGACAGCGGGTGCGCCACGCCCTTTTCGGAGAGGGAACGGTCATCGAAAGCAAGCTGACGAAGGATGACGAGGAAGTGAAGGTGGCCTTCCCGGGCAAGGGCATCAAGAAACTGTTGGCGAGCTTCGCCAAGCTGCAGAAACTTGGCGATTAGTGGTCAGCGGAGAAGCGGAATCATCGGAAGGGTTCTTGTCCTTTCCGCTTCTTCCGCTTTTCCGCTGACGTTCTTGGGGCCTAGGCGATCATGACTTCACGAGCCCGATGGGTTCCTTTCTTGCTGCTGGCTGTCGCGTTTCTTGTCGTGCCGGTCGGCAGCCAGCCACAAGCCCAGGTGACCTCGCCGGTGGCCGACATCTCCTCTCACCTATGGGCGGAGATGCAGGCTCAGGGCGAGGTGGATGTCCTGATCGTGCTGCGGGAGCAGGCCGATCTGCGCGATGCGGCGCAGTTGCCCACCAAGCGGGCTCAAGGCCACTTCGTCTTCGAGATGCTGCGGTCGGTTGCCCGCCGCAGCCAGGCCCCGCTTGTCGCCCACCTGAGCGCTCGCGGCGTCCCCTATCAGGCCTTCTATCTGGTCAACATGGTGAAGGTGCGCGGCGATCGGGGGCTACTGCTGGAACTGGCTGCACGCTCCGACGTGGCCCGTCTGGAGGCGAACCCCCGCGTGCGGGCGGATCTGCCGTTTCCGTCAGCGAGCGGTTCAGGGGCGAGCGCACAGGTAGAGGAAGGCGTTCCTTGGGGCATTGAGCGCGTCCGCGCCGACGACGTGTGGGCCATGGGAATACGCGGCAAGGGCGTGGTGGTGGCCGGGAATGACACGGGTATCTTCTGGCGGCACGAAGCGCTGAAGGAGCGATATCGCGGCTGGGATGGCGAGCAGGCGCGCCACGATACCCACTGGCACGATGCCGTCAATCATCAGGCCGTGCCCTACGACGACCACGGTCATGGCACGCTCACCCTGGGCACCGTTGTGGGCAAAGGCGGGGAGAGTGAGCGCATCGGCATGGCGCCGGAGGCGCGCTGGATCGGTTGCAAGAACATGGACTCAGCAGGGTTCGGCACGCCCGCCCGCTACATCGAATGCTTCGAGTTCTTCCTTGCCCCTTACTCCCACGGCGGCGACCCCATGGCCGATGGCGATCCAGCCCTGGCCCCCGACGTGATCAACAACTCCTGGGCCTGTCCCCCCAGCGAAGGATGCGGGCCGGAGACGCTTCAGTCGGCAGTCGAAGCGGTGCGAGCAGCGGGCATCATGGTCGTTGTCTCTGCCGGCAACTATGGGTACGGTGGTTGTGGCAGTGTGCAATACCCGCCTGCAATCTACGAGGCTGCCTTCGGCGTGGGAGCTTTTGCTGACGGGGACACCATCGCCGGCTTCTCCAGCCGGGGGCCGGTCATCGTGGATGGCAGCAATCGCTTGAAGCCGAACGTCGCCGCGCCAGGTGTGAGCGTACGCTCGTGCCAGAGCAATGGTGGTTACGGCTCTGGCAGTGGAACCTCCATGGCTGCCCCACACGTTGCCGGACAGGTGGCCCTCATGCTTTCGGCCAATCCGCAGCTCAGGGGACAGGTGGATGCCATTGAGGACCTCATCGTGCAAACCACTGACCCCAAGACTGCTACCGTGCCCTGCGGTGGCGAGCCTCCCGATGCGCTGCCCAACAATACCTGGGGATACGGCATCATCAATGCCTTCGATGCAGTGTGGGCTGCACTGGCCTGGACTCCCGGCACGCCAACGAGCACGCCGACGCCTAGTTCCACGCCTGCGCCCACCGCCACGGCGACACCGACGCCAAGCAGCAAGCCGACGTTCACAGCAACAGCGACGGCAACGCCCACCGCCACGGCGATGCCTACCAGTACGGCCACCCCGCTGCCTGACTGGTGCGCCTACTTGCCCATGCTCTGGTACACAACGGAGAAAGGTGAGACGTAAAGGGGTTCTGGTGGGGTTATGCTGACCGCGGTTGAAGCCAGGCGCGGTGCAACCGCCAGCACAGTGTCTCCAACTTCAGCCTCAGCTCGAAGGTGTCGCCATTGGCGGCCTGTACGAGGAAGCAGCGGCAGGGGGCGTCAGAATCCGCTTCTTCCACCCAGTCCCGTCCCTGATCAGTGATGTAGCGGGTGCGGTTGCGCCAGACGAAGGCCACCGGCTGTGCCCGCCCCTGAGCATTGAAGCGAGCCTGCACCATCACCGGTTCATCCACGAACTGCCACTGCGACATTGGCTTCGTTTTCCTCGTTTCGCCGAGATCTTCTGTTCAGGTAGCGCCGCAGCAGGAGCAGCACAGCCTCTGCTGACTGAGCCTTGTTCTTCTCTCTCCCGCCCGCCCACAGGTGTCGCTCGCTCCACTCCGTTTCGGGGGCAGAGAGGTGCAGGAAGACCACGCCCACCGGCTTGTCTGGCGTTCCGCCGCCAGGGCCGGCGATGCCGGTGACGGCGACGGCGAGGTCGGCCTGGAAGAGACGGAGCGCACCATGCGCCATTTCCTGTGCCGTCTGCGGGCTGACTGCTCCGTGGACCTCTATCGTCTCGGGGCGCACTCCCAGCAGCTTCACTTTGGCATCATTGGCGTAGGGGACGACGCTGCCGAGGAAGTAGCGTGAGCTGCCCGGCACGTTCGTCAGTCGATGGCTCACCAGCCCGCCGGTACACGATTCGGCCACTGCCAAACTCCAGCCCCGATGGGCCAGAAGCTCGCCGATTTCCGCTTCTAGCCTGATCTTGCTCACTGGATGTCGGTGGAGTCACGCGACCAGTGAGCCAGGCTCAGGCAGGTCTTCGACCGCTACCTGCGTCCACTTGTCTCCTTCTTCGATGAGCATGACCGGGATGTCTTCTTTGATCGGGTACTTGCGGTTGCAGTCGGGTTCCTGACAGACGAGCCATGTGTCGTCGCTTACCAACTCCAGGCGGCCAGGGTCTTCGCCAGACTTACGGTCTGGGCCGCTGACGCAGGCGGGACAGCGCAGTATCTCCAATAGTTCCTGACTGATCATCACCGACCTCCTCGTGTCGTATTGGGGTTTGTTGTGAGTGCAAGCAACGAAGTTGGCTTGCACAGGGTGACAGTATAGCACAAGAAAGTTCCATTGCCAACTTGCCGTATGAGTGACTCTGTGCTATACTTTGGCCTTGGGCGCGAGATCCCATCACACACACCGCTTAACTGTGGCAGGTGTGCCGTTTTTCGGAGGGGACAGAAGGCCGAACGGAGGCAGGTTGCGCCCGCCCGCCTCTTTGGGCTACCCCGGTGAGAAGCGGTCCTGCGCTCAGAGTGCGAGCGGTGGAGGGCACAACAATCTGAAAGGAGAAAGAGGAACGTGGCAGTGGTTAGCATGAGGGAACTCCTGGAATCGGGCACTCATTTCGGACATCGAGTGCGACGCTGGAATCCGAAGATGAGGCGCTACATCTTCCGGGAACGAAACGGCATTCACATCATTGACCTGCAGCAGACAGTGCGCGCCCTTGGGGTGGCGTACGAAGCGGTGCGGGAGAAGGCCAGCCAGGGCGGCACCGTCCTTTTCGTGGGCACCAAGCGACAGGCCCAACCGAGCATCGAGCAGCAGGCTGAACGCTGTGGGATGCCTTACGTCAACCAGCGATGGCTTGGTGGAACGTTGACCAATTTTCGCACCATTCGCCATCGGGTTGACTTCATGATTGACCTTGAGCAGCAGGAGGAACGTGGCGATTTCGAGAAACTGCCCAAGAAGGAAGCGCTCAAACTGCGCCGTCTGATCCAGAAGCTGAATCGGCGGCTGGGCGGCATACGAACCATGTCTCGGCTTCCGGACATGGTCTTCATCGCCGACGTCCGGCGGGAAGCGCTGGCGGTGAGTGAGGCCAGCAAGCTGGGCATACCGATCATCGGGCTGGTGGACACGAATTGTGATCCGGATCCCATTGACTTTGTTGTCCCCGGCAATGATGATGCCATCCGTTCCAACCGCCTGATGGCTACCAGGATTGCAGACGCGGTGGTCGAGGGCCTGCATGTGCGAGAGATCGTAGATGCGGAAGATGCGGAAGATGCGGCGAGGGCAGAGCTTTCGGACGAGGATCTGCTGGGCCCTTCTGTGCTGGAGAAACTGCGCGGAGGCGCTTCGCTGGAGCAGCCGAAGGAGGCAGCAGCAGAGGTGTTGGAAGCAGGCGCAGAGACTGACGCTGAATCGGACGCGCTGTCCGGGGTCGAGGCGGTGGTAGAGTAATGAGGAAATCACCGAAGCCCCGAAGGAAGACCATACTGCTAACAACCTTGAGGAGTTACTGAGTTGAAGATCACGGCAAGCATGGTGAAGGAACTACGCAGCGCCACCGCTGCTGGTGTGCTGGATTGTCGCAATGCCCTAGTTGAAGCGGAGGGAGATTCCGATAAGGCCGCTGAGTACCTGCGCAAGCAGGGAATGGCAGAGGCAGAGAAGAGGAAGGAAAGGGAGGCCAAGGAGGGCGTCGTCGCTGCCTACATCCACGCTGGCAGCCGGCTCGGAGCCATGGTGGAGCTCAATTGCGAGACTGACTTCGTGGCCCGCACAGATGAGTTCAGGATTCTGGCCAAAGAACTGACCATGCAGGTTGCTGCCAGTTGTCCCCTGTACGTGAATCGGGAAGAGATCCCCGAGGGCGTCATCGCCAAGCAGCAGGAGGCCTACCTGGCTGAGATGGAGGCGGCGAACAAACCGCCCCACATCCTGGAGCGCATAGTCTCCGGCAAGATGGAGAAATTCTACAAGGAGTTCTGCCTGCTGGAGCAACCCTACATCAGGGACACCGACATCACCGTCGGGGAGCTGATTGACCGCTACAACGCCACTTTGGGCGAGAACATCGTCGTTCGTCGTTTCGTGCGCTACGAGCTGGGACAGTAGCCCATCTGGAGCCTTCGACCGAGGCAGATCATGCCCCAACTTCGCTACAAGCGGGTGCTGCTCAAGCTGGGCGGTGAGGCGCTGGCTGGCCTTCAAGGGTCCGGCATTGACCCGCATCAGGCAGAGGCCGCAGCCACCAAAATACGTGAAATCAAGGAAGAGGGAGTTGAGATCGCTCTGGTATTGGGCGCTGGCAACTTGTGGCGAGGCGCAGATGGCTTGGTCCACGGCATGGACCGGACAACCGCCGACCACATGGGCATGCTGGCCACGGTGATGAACGCGCTGGCCCTGCGCGATGCACTGGAGCGACAGGGAGTGGCTACCAGGGTACAGACGGCCATCGAAATGCGATCTGTGGCCGAGCCGTACATTCGCGGGCGGGCCATCCGTCATCTGGAAAAAGGACGTGTGGTCATCATTGGTGCAGGCACGGGCAATCCTTTCTTCACCACTGATACTGCGGCCGCCCTGCGGGCCATGGAAGTGGACGCTGAGGTGCTGATCAAGGCCACGAAGGTGGATGGGGTCTATGACTCCGATCCCTTGCAGAATCCCGAGGCCAGGTTCTTTGACCGCCTCACTTACCTGCAGGCGCTGAGCATGCGGGTGGGGGTGCTGGACAGTACGGCGATCACCCTCTGCATGGAGAATGATCTGCCCATCATCGTGATGAACTTGTGGACGCCCGACTCACTGGCCAAGGTGATTCGGGGCGAGAAGATCGGAACACTCATTTACCATTGATCGGTAGCCAAAATGATCAAAGAATTGCTCAAAGAAACGGAGACGGCAATGCAGAAAGCCGTCGGAGTTCTGCGTACGGACCTGATGGCCATTCGCACAGGCCGTGCTTCACCTGCGCTGGTCGAACGACTGCCGGTGGAGTACTATGGCATGTATGTGCCTCTTACTCAGTTGGCGGCCATCTCTGCTCCGGAACCGCGCCTGCTTGTCGTCCGTCCCTTCAATCAGGGCGACATCGGGTCCATCGAACGCTCGATCCACACGTCAGACTTGGGCCTCACGCCCAACAACGATGGCAAGCTGATCCGCCTCAACATCCCGCGCCTAACAGAGGAGCGCAGACGTGATTTGGCCAAGGTGGTGAAGCGACGAGTGGAAGAAGGGCGTGTGGCCGTGCGTAACCAGCGTCGCAGTGCCATCGAGGACCTGCGGGACTTCGAAGACGAGAAGCTGATCCCCGAGGATGATTTCTACAGGGGCAAGGACGAGATCCAGAAACTGGCAGATCGCTTCATCAAGGAAATGGGCAGGCTGGGGCAGCGCAAAGAAGAAGAGGTCATGGAGATCTGAGTGGGTAGTATCGGGCTGTCAAGATGACAGAAGCGACCGCATTGGCGCGTATCCCCCGCCACGTCGCCATCATCATGGATGGAAACGGCCGATGGGCCAGGGCCCGCGGCCAACCTCGTCTGGCTGGCCACAGGGCAGGGACGCGAAACATTCGGCCTGTGCTGAGGGCCTGCGCTAGCAGAGGCGTTGAAGTACTAACCATCTACGCCTTTTCCACCGAGAACTGGGGGCGCCCCAGCGCCGAGGTGCATGGCCTCATGCGCCTGTTGGAACAAGCCCTCACTGAACAGCTTGCAGAGCTTCATGCGGAAGGCGTGCAGATTCGGCACAGCGGCAGCCTGGAACGCGTATCGGAATCGCTGAGCAAGGCGATCCAAGAAGCGTTGGAACTCACCAAAGACAACCAGCGCATCATTCTCAACGTGGCTTTCAACTACGGCGGGCGTGCTGAAATCATGGACGCGGTGCGCCGCATCATCGCCGATGGTGTCGCTGCTGAAGAAGTGAACGAGGCTCTGTTCACTAGCTATCTGCATACTGCCGGCCTGCCTGACCCCGATCTGATCATCCGCACCGCTGGCGAGATGCGCCTTTCCAACTTCTTGATCTGGCAGGGTGCGTACGCTGAGTATTACTCCACTCCCACCTACTGGCCCGATTTCGACCAGGAAGAGCTGCACAAAGCATTGGAAGCGTACGCGGCCCGTGAGCGCCGCTTTGGTCGCCTCAAGAACTGATAGACCTCCACTGTGGCGACCTCACGGCACTCGGAGAAACCACCCAATGATAGATAGACGACCCCTCGCTCTATCGGCACTCCTCGAAAGGCGCGTGATGCTGCGCATTCGCATTCTCAGCATCATCATTCTGGCCCCCATCATCGTTGGTCTCGTCATTATTGGCAGCTACGCTTGGCTGGCCACCGTTCTTGTCGTAGGCGTCCTGGCGGGGCGCGAGTTCATCCTGCTGATGGAACGCGCGGGCTATCGGCCCAGCCTGTTGCTTGCTATGCTCTGGATTGAACTGTTTGTCTTGGAGGGATTCAGGCCCGCGGCCGAGACTCTGCACCCATTGCTGGCAGGAGGCCTGCTTCTCACTCTGCTCTGGGCGCTGTTCCAGGCGCGAGAAACGGCTGTGGTTGATTGGGCGTTGACGTTGTCTGGGGCGGCCTACATCGGAGGGCTGTTGGCCCATTTCGTCGCCCTGCGGGAGCTGCCTGATGGTCTCTGGTGGCTGCTCCTGGGGATGGTTGCCGTCTGGGTGGGCGATGGCGGGGCCTTTCTCATTGGCCTGACGACGGGCCGCCGCAGGTTGTGGCCGCGCCTCAGCCCTAAGAAGACGTGGGAAGGCACCATCGGTGGTTTCGCGTTTTCCGTGCTGGGCGTGCTTGGCTTCGTTGCCGCTTGTGGCCGCTGGGCTCCGCTTTGCGCTGTTGCCCAGATGGACTGGGCGCAGGCCGCGCTGCTGGGAGCCTTGCTCGGCCCCCTCGCTTTGGGAGGGGACCTGGCGGTCTCCATGTTCAAGCGCCGGGCGCAGGCTAAGGATTCCGGTAACTTGATTCCCGGTCACGGTGGCATGCTGGACCGTACTGACAGCCTTCTCTTTGCCATTCCCCTGGTTTACTACTGGGCCCTGTTTGTGGCATAGGGTATCGTCAAAACGTTGCGGCCGGCGCGCCACGCTCTGCATTGCTACAAAAGGAGTCATCATGAACGACAAGCTTTATCGTCGCGTCATCAATGCCTGGTCCATGTACGACTGGGCCAATTCCGCTTTTGCCACGACGATCATGGCGGCCATGTTCCCGCCGTTCTATCGCTCCGTGGCCATCGCCGCGGGGGCAGCGGAGAACATCGCCACGTCGCGATGGGCCTATACAACCTCGATTGCGCTGCTGCTCATCGCTGTTGTCGCGCCCATACTGGGAGCCATCGCCGATTACACGGGGGGCAAGAAACGTTACGTTGCTTTCTTTGCCGGCCTGGGAATCTTGGCCACGGCCGCCTTCGTTTTTATCGGCACCGATACCTGGCTGCTGGCGAGCGTCCTCTACATCCTCGGCAACATCGGATTCGCGGGCGCGAACATCTTCTACGAGTCGCTCCTGCCTCACATCGCCAAGAAGAACGACATTGACCAGGTTTCCACCAGGGGCTACGCGCTGGGCTATCTGGGCGGAGGCATCCTGCTGGTCATCAACGTGCTGTGGTTCATGAAACCAGAGTGGTTCTTCATGCCCAACCAGGAGTTCGCCTTGCGGGCCTCGTTCTTCAGCGTGGCCGTGTGGTGGGCTCTCTTCTCATTGCCGCTCTTCCGCCGCGTTCCGGAACCGCCAGTGGTGCGGGATCGGGATGTGGCTGTGGGCATCAGTCCTGTCCGGGCTGGGCTAGGGAGATTGGTCACTACCTTTCGTGAGATCAGGCGCTACAAGCAGTTGGTTCTGTTCCTCGTCGCCTTCTGGATCTACAACGACGGCATCGGCACGATCATCAAGATGGCTACGGCTTACGGCGACGAGATTGGCATCGGCATGACCGACATGATCATCGCCTTGATCATCACCCAGTTCGTCGGTATCCCCTTCTCGTTTCTGTTTGGAACGCTGGCCAGGCGGATGGGCACCAAGCGGTCTATAATGCTGGCCCTCGTGGTGTACGTGGGGATCTGCATCGGCGGCTTTTTTATGAGCACTGCCCTACACTTCTACGTTCTGGCTTTCGTGGTTGGTCTGGTGCAGGGTGGCAGTCAGGCGCTGAGCCGCTCCCTCTACGGGGCTATGGTGCCTAAGGCGAAGTCTGCTGAGTTCTTCGGCTTCTTCAGCACTAGTTCCAAGTTTGCCGGCATCGCTGGCCCCTTGCTCTTCGGCGTGGTTGCCCAGATCGCCGGCCAGAGCCGCCTGAGCATCCTGGCCTTAATCGTTTTCTTCATCATCGGCGCTGCCTTGCTTCTCTTCGTGGATGAAGAAGAGGGCATCCGCGTCGCCCAGGCCGAGAACGCTGCTGCGCTGTAGGGGATCGATCCGCGATTTTCTCCCCATCCGCGGCTGCTACAGCATCTGATCCTATGCAGCAATTCCCGCTATGAAAAAAACGGGACGCGGATGACGCAGATCAAACGGGT
>CAZPMV010000054.1:12382-14309 GCA_964587335.1 uncultured Anaerolineales bacterium | reverse complement strand
CAACCACGGTGACGTCGTTGCTGGCGCCGTTGAGCACCCAGATCTCGCTTCCATCCGAGGTGAGAGCGGCATCGAAAGGCAAACCCACACCGGGCGGATCTACGGTCTCCAGCGAGATCTGCTGCCCCACCATGTGCTGCTGTGTCGTCACATCAATCAGCGAGACCAGCGGAAAGACCGTGGTGTCGAAGGTCAGCGCCCGGTTATTGGTATTGGAGCGGGTGTGAGGGACGTAGGCGCGTTGGCCATCCGCCGACAGGACGATGGACTGAACGAGGTTACTGTCGGGCCACAGGTGGACATCAGAGATTAGAGATTGGAGATTGGAGGTTGGAAGATGGAGGTTGGATGTTGGAGATTGGATGCTGGTACGTTGGTTAGACGATTCGCCCCTGAGCATGATGGGTAGGTAGACGAAGCGGGGGCGAGTGTTTACAATGGAAATGGTGTTGGCCAGCAGGTGGGTGACGTACAGCGTCTGGCCGCCCTGCCCTGAGCCTGTCGAAGAGTCGTCGCTGATGGCCAGGCCGCTGGGACGGTCGGCGACAGCAAGCACAGACAGGGTGGCGAGACTGCTGGCGTCCAGAGTACGCACCCGATCCGCACCCTGCTCGGCGACGTAGAGTCGAGTGCCATCCGGACTGACCACCACGCCGTAGGGCCGATGGCCAAGAGGGACATCAACAATGGCGGCACGAGCAGCCAGGTCCACCACAGAGACGCTGTCGGAACCTCTGTTGGCCACGTAAGCTCGGTTCCCCGCATCGTCCACGGCCACGGTGCGCGGGTCCACGCCGACAGGGAGTTCAGCGATGACCGAACGGCTGGCCGTATCCACCAGGGTCAGCGAGTTGGAGTCGGGGTTAACGACAAGGAGCGTGGCGCCGTCGGCGGTGATAGCGATGGCGCTGCTGGAGCGTTTGATAAGGGACGTGCTGCTCAAACCGCGAACCGGCAGAGCGGACAGAACGATCGCTCCAACCAGCACGAGCGACAAGGACAACGCGCACATCCTGAAGGCGAATGAGAACCTCTTGCGCTTGAGGCAGGTTCTCTGAAACGAGCGCAACCTTGGCATCTGTCGCACCTCCATCGCTCAAGCGGGGCTTGAGCCTCAGACGGGGATTCGAATCCTCAACTCCCAACCGTGCTTTGTCTCTGGGACAGATTGTAGTATAATACTGCCAAAGCTGCAAGAGAGCCACAAGATGACCATGAGACGGTTAGTCGAGGGAGGTCGCCGCTTTGGCCTGTCCCTCAACCCAGCGCAAATCGAGACCTTCCAACGCTACTCCGATCAGTTGTTGGAATGGAACCAACGCTTCAACCTCACGGCGGTGACCGACCCGGAGCAGGTGGAAACCCGGCACTTCCTGGATTCCTTGAGCTGCCTCCAGGCGCTGACGGCCATCAGTGCTGAACCGTTGGCCTCTTGGCTGGCTCGCTCGTTGCAAGCTCTGGACATCGGCACGGGGGCAGGCTTCCCGGGCCTACCTTTGAAGATCGTTTGGCCTAACCTGAAGCTGACGCTGCTGGAATCCCGCCAGAAGAAGGTGCGCTTCCTGGAACACATCGTCGCCGATCTAGGCCTGACCACTGTGACCGCCGTGCGCGACCGCGCCGAGACGCTGGCGCACCATCCCGAACATCGCGAAGCCTACGACCTGGTAATGGGGCGGGCAGTGGCGGAGCTGCCCGTGCTGCTGGAATACGCACTGCCCTTCTGCCGCCGTGGGGGCATGGTGCTGGCTCAGAAAGGGGAAGCGGCGACAGCCGAAGCCATCGCCTCAGACAGGGCGCTGGCCATCCTGGGCGGGGAGCTGCGCCGAATCGTTCCTGTGGAGATACCCGGCCTGGCCGAAACGCGACACATCATGGTGGTGGAGAAGACCGCCCAGACGCCAGACCACTATCCTCGCCGCCCTGG
>CAZPMV010000054.1:10462-12282 GCA_964587335.1 uncultured Anaerolineales bacterium | reverse complement strand
TCGGTCGCCGTCACGATAGCCTGAGGGACGCTGGACAGCAGCGACAGCAGAGCGCGACGACGGGCCTCGTCCAACTCGGACATGACGTCATCCAGCAGCAGCAGTGGTGGCTCCCCCAGCTCGCGGCTCATTACCGTCACCTCCGCCAGCTTGAGAGCCAGAGCGGCCGTCCGCTGCTGCCCTCGAGAACCGTAGGCACGGAGGGCACGGCCTTCGCTCAGGAAACCCAGGTCATCGCGATGAGGGCCCAGCAACGACATGCCGGCGGCGATTTCCCGTCCGCGCAGTGCATCCAGCCCCTTTTGGAAAAGCGCGGCTACTTGGTCAACGTCCAGGAAGGGCGACTCCGCAACCCCCTCCAACTCCAACGCCAGTTGCTGACCCAGGGACGGCAACCGGTCAGTGATCCCTGATTCATAGCGCAGCCGCAACCGCTCGCGTCCAGCGGAAAGCTCGCGATGCTGTTCCCTTGCCTCTTCGTCCAGGGCCGCCACCAACGCCGCACGCCGGACCGTCAACCGGCTACCCAGCGTCACCAGCCGCTCGTCCCAGAAGCGCAACTGCTGTGCCCCTCCGCCTCCCCGCTCGCGCAACTCCCGCAGCAACGCATTGCGCTGTGTGAGCACGCGGCCGTACTCCGCCAACGAGCGGCAGTAGGCAGCATCTATCTGGCAAAGGCTGGCGTTGAGATAGCGTCGCCGGCCACCAGGCGAGCCGGTGACCAGACGGATGTCCCGGGGCAGGAAGAGCACCACAGGCAGACAGCCCACCAGATCAAGCGCCCGCTTGTTGACTCCGTTGATGCGTATCTGCTTGAAGAAACGGGGAGTATTGCCGCCCTGGTTGGCCCGCTGCACCAGGGTGATCTCCAGTCGCAACGGAGAGCCACCGCGAACAACGTCAGCCACCAGCCGGGCAAAGGGAAGCGGTTCGTCGAAGGCCAGCCAGTTCACCACCTCCCGCTCGGCGGTGGCGCGAGGCGAACGGCTGATGGCCAGGTAGTAGATGGCCTCCAGCAAGTTGGTCTTGCCCTGCGCGTTGCCCCCTTGCAGCAGGCTGATCGGCTGGGGGAAATCGAGTTCCAGCCGGGCGAAGTTGCGGAAGTTGGTCAGCGACAGGTGAACGAGACGCACAGGCTACTTCTCCTCGCCTCGCCAGCGCCGCAGCCGTTCGGCGATCTGCCGCTCATGGCCCAGCACACCCGGCTCGTAATAGCGGTGGCCCTGCAAGCGATCAGGCAGGTACTGCTGCCGGACATGGTGGCCCGCGTAGTCGTGCGGATACCTGTAGCCCTGGCCATGACCCAGCGCTTTCCCATCGCGGCTGGCATCCTTCAGATGGTTGGGCACTTCCACGATACCGTCCCGCTCCACGTCCGCCAGCGCCTTCCAATAGGCCCCCGCTGAGTTGCTCTTGGGGGCCGTGGCCAGGTAGAGCGTTACCTCGGCCAGCGCATACTGCGCTTCGGGCAATCCTACCCACTCCAGCGCCCGCGCTGCCGCCGTGGCCACCACCAGCGCCTGCGGGTCCGCCAGTCCCACGTCCTCCGAGGCAAAGATGATCAAACGACGCACGATGAAGCGGGGGTCCTCGCCGGCGTAGACCATCTTGGCCAGCCAGTACAGCGCCGCATCGGGGTCCGAGCCCCGCAGGCTCTTGATGAAGGCGGAGATGGTGTCGTAGTGGGCGTCGCCGTCCTTGTCGTAGAGCAGCGCCCGCCGCTGAATGGAATCCTGGGCCGTGACCAAGTCAATGTGAATGAGACCCTCAGCATCGGGCGATGTGGATTCGACCGCCAGTTCCAGCGCGTTGAGCGCGTT
>CAZPMV010000054.1:8151-10362 GCA_964587335.1 uncultured Anaerolineales bacterium | reverse complement strand
TGCAGTGCCCGCCGCTCCCTGGCGTCCTTGATGGCCCGCCGGATGTCGGCTATTCCAGCAAGCACCGCACTGATGGCCTCAAAATGCGACTGCGTGCGGTTGGCGATGATCATGGCCAGCGTGGTCTTGCCGGTGCCAGGCGGACCCCACAGAATGATGGAAGAAAAGAGGCGATCTGCCTCGATGGCGCGGCGCAGCAGCCGCCCGGAGCCAACGATGTGTTCCTGACCGATCATCTCCTGCAAGGTGCGCGGGCGCAAGCGCGCCGCCAGCGGCGCCTCGCTGGCGATCTGGTCCTTGCGAGCATGGGCGAATAAGTCCATTGAGGTTGGCTTTCGGGAAGATCTCATCGCATTATGATTGTATCACCAACAGGCCATTGCTCCAAAGGTGATAGTTCAGCACCCGATGTGTCTGTTGCCAACGGAAGTGTGGCATAGTTGCCATCGCACGGAGTAGCAGGGTCTCAGTCACTCCGCAAAGGTGAACGGGCCGCCCACTCTCAGCCATCGTCGTTCAGTGAGTGCGCAGAAGCAGTCCTTCAATTACCTCAGGACAAGTGGCAGGTAGTGCTGGTCCAGCGTCGGCGTGGCGGTCGGCGTAGTGGTTGGCGTCGGAGTCAGTGTGGGTGTGGGCGTGGGCGTGTTCGTCGGCGTCGCCGTGGGCGTGTTCGTCGGCGTCGCCGTGGGCATGGGCGTGGGGGGATCAGCGAAATCTCCCACCGCCCAGTCGTGGGAAAGGGAGCTCACGCCGTTGCGGGTCACGCTGGTCTCGTCGAAGGCTGCTCGATCGCAGTCCCACCCGCCCGTGCCGGCGCCCTCCACGTAGCGGCAGACCCAGGCGTTGCTGGCCGGGACAACGGTGTGGGGCAGGGTCGAGTTGACGACATGCGTGGCGCTGCCCGTGGTCTCCGCCGTGATGGCCCACCACTGGCCGTTCATCTGCGGTGGCCTGCGGGTGGTCGCTTTTCATCCGCTTCACCGTCAGACCGGCCAGGCCGCCCTTGGTGGTGACGTTCACCTGCACCAGGGTGGGGCCGAAGGTGAAGATGCCGCGGCTGGTGATGGCCTTGGCCACGGTGTCGCTGTCCTCGTACCTCAGCTCGAAGGCCCCGACGTCGCAGCGCAGATCGTCGCGGGGCTCGCCCCGCTGATCGGCCGCGATGGCCGCGCCGTTGTGACCCTGGCAACCGGCGGGATCGCCGGCGTCAATGGCCAGGCTGTCGAAGCGCAGTGCGTGGGTGAACGTGGGGCCGCCATTGTCCGCCAGGGAGTGGAGCCTTGGATCGTCGGTGACGAGGTCGCCGCTGCCATCGCTGGGGCAGCCCGTGCGGTCGCCCACCAGGTTGCGGCCCCGCGAGACGAGCAGGCCACCGCAGTCATCGAAGCCGCTGTCGCTTCTGCTCTCATTGTCGGCGATGAGGGTGTTCCGAAACTCGATCACGCCGTCCCAATCCCCGTAGGCACCGCCGCCAGCGCCGTCGCCATCGTTGTCCTCGTCGGCGACGTTGTCGGTGATCGTGCAATTGGCTAACTGCAGGACGCCGCCCTCATTCCAGGCATGGTAGATGCCGCCGCCGAAGCCCGGGGTGACGTTGCCGCTGACCGTGACGTTAGTGAGAGACAACGTGCCACTAATAAGGGCACTCAGTCCGCCGCCATGGCCGCCGGCGCCGGTGCTGTTGCCCGTGAGGGCGCTGTCCTGCACGGTGAGAGTGCCCTCGTTGTGATAGATCCCTCCGCCATAGCTACCGAAATCGCCTTCCACACCGGTGTCGCCAGTATGGTTGCCATGCAGTGTGCTCTGCTGGACGGTCAAGTCGCTGTCTCTGCTGTAGATGCCGCCGCCGTGGCCACCGTTGTCGCCGCTGCCGGTGCTGTTGCCGGTGAACACACTGTTCTCAATGGTCAGCTCGCCCCAACCATTCCAGATGGCGCCACCGTTGCCGCCGTCGAGACTGCCGCCGTTGCCAGTGCCATTGCCGCTGAAGGCGCAACCTTCGATCCTCACCATGGAGTCACGACTGAAGATGGCGCCGCCAGAGCCACCACTGCCGCCACCACTGCCGCAGAGGTTGTTGCTGAAGGTACTATTCTCCAGGGTCAGCGCGCCGTTCCTGTGAACGATAGCACCGCCAGTCCCCCCGTTATGGCGGCTGCCATCGCCAGAGTGATTGTTTTCGAAGCGGCTGTTGCGGATGGTCAAGGGGCT
>CAZPMV010000054.1:0-8051 GCA_964587335.1 uncultured Anaerolineales bacterium | reverse complement strand
GCGATCCCGGCCCCGGTGCTGTTGTTGCTGACGGTGCTGTTTTGGAGCATGATCTCGATGACGCCTGTGGAGAAGAGGCCACTGCTGTAGATCCCCCCACCGCGTCCGGTGTTGCCGGAGTGGTTGTCTTCGATGACCGTGTCTGCGATAGTGACCGTCGTGTTCGCAGCGAGGGCGGTGAGGATCAGCACCGCGCCCCCACCACCGCCCTGGCCGAAGCGCCCATCACGGCTGTCTGGGCCGCCAGCGCCGCCGGAATTGCCATCGCCGGCGACGTTATCCTCGAGAGTGCCATCCTCAATGATCAGCGTGCCCGCGGGAAGATTGTCGTTGCGATAGTAGATTGCACCGCCGGAACCACCATGACCGCCATCGCCGGCGTCACCGCCATACGGCCCGCTGCTGCCATCCCCGCCCAGGCCGCCTTCGCCAGCACGATTGCCACTGAAGGTGCTGTTGCGGATGATCAGCGGGCTGCTGTCCGTACATATCGCCCCACCCCCGCCGCCCGACCCGCCATCCCCGCCCAGACCGCCGTGTCCACCGTCACCGCCGTCGCCGGCCGCGTTGTTGTCGAGACTGCTGCCTTCGATGGTCAGGGCGCCGTCCAGGCTGTAGATGCCGCCCCCCCAGCCGCCACCGGCGCCGCCACCGCTCCAGCCATCGGAGCCGAGATCGCCGCCCCGCCCGCCATCGCCGCTGCGATTGTCGCTGATGCTGCAACTGCGGACGGTCAGGGTGCCCCCCTGGTTGTAGATGCCGCCTCCCCTTTGGCCCCCATAGCCTCCGCCGCCCGGCGGGCTATCCGCGCCATCGGGGCTGTGGCCGTTGGTGATCATGACGCCGGCGAGTTCGACAGCGGCGCCTTCGTGGATGTGCAGGACGCGATCCAATTGGTTGCCGTCCATGACCGAGACGCTGGCCCCGGCACCGACGATGGTGATGCTGCTCTTGATGTCCAGATCGCCCGTGGCGTTGTTGTCCTCGTCGGCACCGGCCCGCGTCAGCGTGTAGGTTCCGGCGGGGAGGTTGATAGTATCGGCACCGTTCCCGCGCACGCAGCCGCCGAAAGCACTGTCCGTGTTGGCGGCCTGGATCGCTTCGCGCAGCGAGCAGCTGGCGCCCGCGGCACCGTACTCATCGGCTTCTGTGGTCACGTTGATGGTGTTGGCGTAGGCCACAGGTAGCGGGAGCAGGAGAGCCATCGCGGCCAGCAGAAGCGAGGACAGGACAAAGCGAACGAGACGCTCAAGAGAACGGGTCATTGAAACCTCCCTACTGGACTGGCTCGTTTGGTCTCAGCCCCCGCCACCCAAGCGGTGAAGGGGGCTGGTTATGTAATCTCTTGTCCAGGATGCGTTGCCTGATGCTCCTATCCAGACCTTCCAAGTCTCTTGTCACGCCCGGTTCGACATCCGTCTATCCGTTCTTCATCCGTTGACACCAGCATACACCGATCACTGCGGGCGGTGACCACCCTACACATACGCCAGGTTGGGATCATCGCGGATGTAGGCCACCTCGCTGCCGAGGAAAGGCAGGGAAGGTAGACCGTGCCATTCCCGCAGCAAGTGATACACGGGCGAAGTGAGCAGACGACAGGCATCCACAGGTTCGCGCCACTCGCTGCGCCGGATCTCGGCCACTGTCTGTGCAGAGGGCAACAAGCCAAAATCCCACGCCGCACACAGGCGAGCTACAAAGTCCACCCGCTCCGCCAGAGTGTGCACCTCTACCGGCTGCTCGACGTCGGGATAGAGAGAGGTGTCCAACCAATCATTCCGTGAGGCCATCCAGAAGCTCCTGTACAAACCAGCGCCGCACCTGCTCTGCTTCGGCCCGCTGCGTGGGATCAGCGATCTCTTTGAGCGGACGATGTTGTGCAATACGCGCCAGGTGGGTTTCCACGGCCAGCCGTGCCCGAGAACTGTCGGTATCACTGCCCGCCAACCGTTGGCGGCGTCGCCACAGTTCCCAGCATTCCTGCGGCGTCGCCAAGCCGGCCTGGCACACCGCGTGAATGTCACGAACATCTCGCGGCGCGCCGCGCTCCACCAGGGCCACCATCTTGCTGGCCAACAGGTCTGGGAAGCTATCCAGCAGCACGTGCGTCCAGGGTGCGAGCGCGGGTGATTCCAGTTGGGCGGAACGACGCGCTACTTGGAAGCTGAAGACTGTCTTCCCCTCAAGCATCAATTCCACACTGACCACGTCGCCCCAGGCCCGTCTCTTGACCTGACCAAGAGGTTGGAGCGTCGCTTCGATCACGCGAACCACCTGGCTGCGGTCCTCTGCAGTGGCCGAGGGAATCCACCAGGCATCCACATCGTGGGTGGGACGGTAGTCAAGGTAATGCAACAGGCCAAAGGCGCCGCCCAGAGAGATCTTGTCTCCCAGCCCGTTGGCAACCAGGGCGCGTAGACAGACCTCGGCATAGTCGGGCATGTGCGCCGGGCGACGCGGCTGCACCACCTCGCTGCTGTTCATTCTATCCTACCTCCCCCACTGTTTGCCTCTTCCCTAATCAGACCCTTAGGATTTCCAACACCAGTGCTCAATATCCAGTATCCAATATCTATCCAGGAAACGCAGCCTCCCATCACTCTGTAACGGTGAACGCACCGCCGGCGCCGCGGCCCCACACCTCAGGGAAGTACATCTCGTAGGCAGTCGAGGGCAGCGTCAGGAAGCGGCCTGGCAGGCTGGCCCGCATCAGGTAGGTGTATTCGTAGGTGCCCCGCCGCAGCCAGGTGGCGAACAGCCCCACCTTCTCGTCCCGCAGCTCGCTGTGCGTCGGCAACCACAGGTTCCACCACCAGGGAGCCTCCGGCTCCCGTTCGATCACATCCATGTCCGGCCCCTCGTACAGCGCGCTGACCGTCTTCAGGCTGATGTCCACAGCCTCGCAGCCGGCCGGCAGTGGGTCTTCCACGACCAAGTAGTGCAGATCGTTGGGCGCCACCAGCGTCAGCTTCACGCGGATGACGTCGCCCACCTGGGCCTGGCTCACCGGCGGGCAGTCCTCCCCACCTTTCGTTCCTTTCGTGTCCTCCCCTTTCGTTCCTTTCGTTTCCTCACAGTCGGCCATCTCGTAGCGGCGGGCGACGACGACGCCCCGATCCAGCGGCTCCAGTTCCTCCACCGGCAGGAAGTAGCGCAGGTGCGCCGTGTAGTACAGCCGCCCCTCGCCCGTCTGACCTGCCTGCGGTTCCAGCCGCTCCAGCAGCAGAGCGTTGGCGCGGTCAAGGAAAAGCTGGGCGATGTCGGCCTTCAGCTCCACTGCCTCGTCCACGTTGTCCTGCGTGGCCGTGCCCTCACCCAGCAGCTCGCCGTTGAGCCGCACTTCCCAGGAGTAGTCTGCCTCCAGCTCGCCGGAAGCGGCCATCCAGTCAGTGAGAGCGATGAGCGCCCAGGCGGTCTCCTGCGTCGTCTCCCAGCGGCCGGCCTTGCGGGCCACCATCAGCCAGCGCACCACGTTGGGGGCCAGCGCCTCCCCACCTTTCGTTCCTTTCGTGTCCTTGGGTGCCAAGCGAGCGAAGGCATCAAGCACGACAGAAGTGGAGCGAGTATCGGTGTTCATCGTCCACCAGTCCACCGTACCTTCCTCCCAGTGGGCGCCCGTCGCGGAGAGGATGGCCTCGCCCACCAGATCGCTGAGCAGGCTGTCGACGCGGCCGCGTTCACCTTCCTCTTCCACCAAGCCCAGTGCCATGGCCAGGTAGCCCTTGCCATAGTGGGCCAGCTTCTCCCGGTAGTCAAAGAGGGCCACCGTCCGGCCCACGTCCGGCTCACCCACCTCCGCTAGCACGAAGAGCAAGAAGGCCTGCTGGTTGAGCTGCCACTCGATCAGGTCGTCGGGGTCGTGCAGTTGCCGCTTCAGGTAGCGGCTGGCCCGATCCATCACGTCCTCGTCCACCAGGAAACCAGCCTCGTCAGCGTGGAACAGCCCGAAGAGCACGTAGGCGGTGAGGAAGGGGCGGCTCTCGTCGGCGGCCCACCAGCCCCAGCCGCCGTCCATCTTTTGCTGGTTGTAGATGCGCTGCAGGCCAACGCCCACGAGCTGCGCCGTCTTCGTCTGCAAGTCTGGCCGCTCGATGCCCAGGTCCTGGAGCGCTCTGTAGGTGAGTACGTTAGGCAGGAAGCGGCTCATAGTCTGCTCGACGCACTCCCACGGGTAGTGCTCCAGGTACTTGAGCCCCTCTACCATGCCGGCAGCCAGTGACGGCTCCAGCTTGATGCTCAGGTCACCCTGCGAAGCGTCAATCACCACCGGCAGCCGGATGGCTTCCAGGCGTGACTCGCCGGCCAGCACCTGGCCGCTGGTGCCCACCACTTCGGGCGTGGAGTAGCGATACACGGGCAGTGTCAGCTCCATGGCATCGTCGTGCCGCTCGCCCAGCGCCGTCCACAGCGCCACCACCTGGTCGCCCGGCAGCGCCGCCACCGGCCAGGATACCTTGACCAGCCCCTGCGCGGGCACAGTGACCTGATGGATGGCTGGCCCCTTGACGTCCAGCCCCACCGCCTCCAGGCTGACCTCCACCTCCTCGTCCTCATCGGTGTTGTTGTGTACCACCGCCGCCAAGTCGGCCTGATCGCCGACGACGAAGAAGCGGGGAGCCACCGCCCGCACCAGCAGGTCCTTGGTGGCTACAACGTCGCTCTGCGCTTCTCCCACCTCCGTAGCCACGGTGAGCCCCCTACCAGTCATACGCCAGGTGGTGAGGTTGTCGGGCAACGGTACGCTCACGACTGCCTTGCCTTCGGCGTCGGTTTGCACGACGGGGTTCCAGTAGGCAATGTCGGGGAACTCGCGGCGTACGGAGGGCGCATCACCCTGCCCGCCACCACCGCCACCCTTGGCCCCCCGATCGGCCTCCATCACCGCCTCCTGTACCACGCGGTTGAGGTTGGTCACCATCGTGGCCGCCGTACCCACGCCCACGCCCCGCTGGCGGTAGAAATGATTCAGCAAGCTTGGGCCAGACGCGTCGGCCAGCGCCAGCACCGCCTTGTCCACCAGCGCCAGGGAGAACTCCGCCTCCACCGGCTGTCCGGCGTGGTCCTTGGCCTCCACGGTGTAGGTGACCGTGTCCCGCGGTCCCACCCGCTCGCTGGAGGGCACGATCGTCACCTCCAGTTCCTTCTCCGCGGTGGAGACGGGCAGTTCGATGTAGCCTACCTTGAAAGAACCGTGCGGATCCGCCTCGTCCATGCCCTTGACGATGACCACGGAGATGAAGATATTGGGGATGTGCTCGGCGGTGATAGGCACCTCGATGGTCTCGCTGTTAGTGGTCAGCGTCAGCCGACGGGCCTCGTAGATGTGCCCCCGCTCGATGGTCAGCAGCGCCTCGACTTCGCCTTGGAAGGGATGGGGGACAAGAATCTCGGCCACGTCGCCCGGCTCGTATTCCCTCTTGTCGGCGATGAGGTCGATGCGGTCGTTGTTCTCCCGCCGCCAGCTAATGAAGTCCTTGCCGCTGATCCACATGAAGGCGGAGCTGAGCACCTCGTTGCCGCGGTCGTCCTCGCCGCTGGCAATGATCTTGTACTCGCCTGCCTCGGGCGGCGTCCACTCGAACAGCGCCTTGCCGTCGGCGTCGGTGGTCAGTGTCTTGGTGACAATAGGAGTCACCTCTGCCTTGCTCGTCCAGTAGAAGCGGCCATCGTCGCCCTTCTCCTGGACGCTGTACCACTTGTACTGGGCTGCCACCACGGTCAACTCCACTTCGGGCACCGGCTCGCTCTGCGGGTCCACGGTGATCAGATCCACCTCCTGCCGTTCCCCCACCCGCCCCACGTAACGCCGCGGCGATACGCCGATGTAGAACTCGCCCTTGTGCACCACCACCGCGGCGCGGCTGGCCACTTCCTGCCCGTTGACGTCGGTGATGATCACATCGAAGGTGAAGGCCTGGCTCCGCTTGTACTGAGCGATGTCGGCGGGGACGGAGAAGCTGAAACTGCCATCGGCCTCAGTCTGTCCCTGGCCCTCAGCGAGAAGCTCGCCGAAGCGAGTCCACTGATCGCTTCTCCGCCAGTCGCCCCAGTCCCAGTCGCTGAAGTTGTACCAGCCTTTGCCCTTCCACTGGAGGGAGGTGTCCTGGCTCAGCACGGCCCAGCGCACAGCGGCTTCCTTCACCGGCCCGCCAAAGAAGTAGCTGGCCTGCACGGTGGCGCTGATGGTATCGCCCTGGATGTACTCGGGCTGATCAGTCTGCACGCTGACCTCGTACTCCGGCTTGCGGTACTCGGCCACCTGGAAGGAGGTGCCGAAGCGCTGCTCGTCGAGCACAGCTTCCAGCCAGTAGCCGCCCAGGCCCGCCTCCTCGTCCAGTTCCAGATCGCCGTGCAGCGTGCCCATGTCGCTCAGATCATGCTCAGCCTGGTACACTTCGGTGCCCATGCTGTCGCGGATGGTCACCGAGATGGGGACTGTCTGCGGCGGCAGACCATAGCGGGCGTCGTCGTCGGTGCGGATGATGCCTTTCCAGTGCACCGTCTGACCGGGTCGGTAGATGGGACGCTCGGTGTAGAAGTTGCCGCTGTAAGGCTCGCGATAGGTCTCGCCGCGCAACTGGAAGTCCCAAGGGCTAACGCCGTTGCTCCAGCGGCTCATCACCACGCCGTAGTTCTCAGCGCCCTGCTCCCCTACAAAGGCGTAGAGCGGCCGCCAGGAGTCTCGCTCATCGTACTCGGCGCCGAACAGCCCCTCTTCGTCGGTATCGCCCCGTTCCGCCAGCCCCTTTTCATCCAGCAGACGCACAGGCAGCCCTTCCACCGGCTGGCCGGTCTTGAGGTCTGTGGCCCACAGCAGGGCCTCGCCGACTGTGCTCTTGAGGATCAGGTTGTAGGCGGAGAGGATGAGCATGGCGTGCGGTGGACGGCGGTACTCCTCGTACTCGATCTCAGGCGCGGCCATGACCAGGTAGTAGATGCCCGGCAGCAGCGGATCGCCATCCTCGCCTGTGAGCGGCGTGATGAGCTGCCCGCTCTCGTTGGGCAGCGCATCGCTCTCCTCGCTCCACTGCCGCAGCAGCATTCCTTCTTTCGTTCCTTTCGTGTCCCTGGACGGGTCGAACTCTCTAGAGAAGCGCCACCCCTCCTCGCCTGTCAGGCTCATGAAGGTCTCCTCGTCCAAGCGGTAGAGCGCGAAATCGAGGCGGGAGACGTTGCGGTAGGTGGCGCTGATCAAGGTGTCAGTGTAGGCATTGTAGGTGCCCATTTCGCCCATCACGTCGAGGAAGGCCGTGGGCTCGTAGTCGCCGGTGGCGAAGCGCACCACGACGTCATCGCCCAGCGTGTTGCCGTAGGAGTCGCCGATGGTGGACGCAAGGGTAACTGTGTAGGCAGTCTGTGGCTCCCAGTCCCAACTGATCCACAGCCGGCTGTTCCAGGAGTTGTAGTAGCTGTAGACGCCGGTCGGTTCGGGCAGGACGGTCACAGCGCCGGCCAGGGTCTCCTCGTCCAGGGGGCTGGCGAAGTAGATCTCCATGCCGCCGTAAGGGTCTACGTCTTCGGCCCCATCTTCGGGCTCCGTGCTGGCGATGCCCGGCAGCGGAACGACGGCGAACGACCAGCTTTCGTCTCGCCGTAACCCACCCTCGCCCACCGCCGGCTGAGCCGTGTCATCTACCTCGGCGTAGTAGCTGGCGCCAAATTCCAGCCACTCGTCGGGCTGGAAAACCAGCGTGCGGTCGTCGTCCGCCCATTGGAAGCGGCCCTCAATGGGATTGGCGCTATGCGGCTCCCCCTCCACCTCCGGCAGCAAGCTGAAAGCCGCCTGGCTGCTGCCCCGATCCATCGGTTGGCTGAAAGTGACGGTGATCGCCGACGTGGGTGGCGCCTGGTCGCGCGTCGGCTCCTGGTACACGACGACAGGCGCAGCGGTGACGAAACTCCAGGTGTAGTCCTCGGCCAACAGACCGCCGGAGACATCGGTCAGGCCCGCTTTGACGGTGACGGCATAGACCGTGGCCGCGGCGAAGCCCGCTCTGGGCTGGAAGACGTAGATGCTGGTGTTGAGCCACTCGCCCGTACCCTCCAGC
>CAZPMV010000053.1:4150-14518 GCA_964587335.1 uncultured Anaerolineales bacterium | reverse complement strand
CTGGCCTCCACCATGTTGACCGTGTCCGGGTTCAGGCTCTCGCCGACGACGCGACCATCGAGCCACAGCCGCACGCCGTCGTCGGCGTGGACGCGGAACAGCGTGCTGCCCTCACGAGGGACTTCGATGCTGCCCATCCATTGGGCGCTGAAGGGGCCGAACCACGGCTCCAACTCCGGCCAGGCGAAGAGGAGCAGCGGGCTGACCTGCTCGAAGACCAGCTCGCCCTGCCACGCCTCGCCCCGAAAGTAACGTCCCAACAGCCCGTTGGCTGGCGGGGCCACACCGAAGAAGGCTTCCGGCGGCACGACCACCTCCGGTTGCCCTGGCGGAGCCCAAAGCAGACGTGCCAGCTCACGGCCCGCACTCAGGGGCGCGTCCTGCTCGGCCCGCAAGGTGTGCAGCCCCTTGCCCAGGAAGCGGGCTACCTGATTGATCGGCTGGCCGTCCAGTTCCACCTGCAAGGCCCCCTGGGCACGGAAACCGTACACGCCGCTGGCGGGGATGCGCAGCCCGCCGGTCCATTCGATGCGCTGCGGCACCTGGGCCGAGGGCAGATCGTGAGGCCAGGCCAGATCAAGCGCCGCGTCGCGGCGGCGCAGGGGCTCCTTGTCTTCCCGGAAGAAGTACATCGCTTCCAGGCCATGCAGCGAGACGATCTCGTCGCCCGGCACCGTCACGCTGAGGTAGAGCGGCTGGCCGTGCGGCGCCCTCACCATCTCAGCCGTCGTGCCCGGATAGTAGCGAGTGAACAGCTCCAGCAGGTCATCGTAGTGCTCGTCGAGCAGGAAGAGGGCGTCGTGGCCCGAAAGGTCGGGCAGCGGCAGGTCGTCGGCGGGCGAGGCCAGGTGGTAAGGGCGGTTCTGCAGACCCCCGCCGCCCTGGTCGAGCGGCTGGTAGGTCAGGAAGCGCAGCGGCGAGAAGTAGTAGAGCCGGTGGGACAGATAGAGGCTGTGATCGGCCTGCTTGGCCGCCACCTCGCGGGCCACCGTCGTCTCCACCGGCGAAAAGGCCTGCCACACCCGCAGGTCGTTGGCCTGCTCGCTGAAGTAGGTGTCGAAGTTGAGCCAGCCCACGCAGCCCAGCAGCGCCACGGCCAGCGCCACAGGTACGACTCGCCACAGGCGGTGTTTCAGCAAAGAAGCGAACACAACCACGCCGCGCACCAGGACATCGCCAGCCAGGATGGCAATGGCCGGCACAACCCCCAGCGTGCGGTAGCCCTGCGGCGCTTCGCTGGACACCGACAGGATGCCGCCCAGCAAGGCGAAGATGAGCCAGGACACCAGCAGGCCCCGGCGGTGATCCTTCCAGCGCCACAGGCTGTAGCCCAGCCCCAGCAGGAACAGCGCGCCGGTCACCGGATCGAGCATCGGCTCGCCCGGCAGGTTGTGGCGCGGGTTGCGGTCACCGGCCACGTGGAACATCCGCAGGTGCGCCTTGGCGTTGTCCCACACCGGCTGGGTGCTGCCCACCCGCTGGACATCGTTGAGCACACTCACCTGGCGGGTGCGGTTCCAGAAGGTGAACGGATTGCGCACGTAGGTGCTGGCCAGCGGCGCAAAGGTCATAGCCCAAACGAGGAAGAAGACGAGCAGCCCCAACCAGGCGCGGCGCAGGAAGCCCCGCTCGACGATGACACGATAGAGGATGTAGACCGCCAGCGCCGCCACCACCAGGCGGGAAGCGAGGTACGTGTACATCCCCAGGCCCAGGAGTGCGCCACCCAGGGCGCAGTCCCCCAGATGCCGCCGGCGAGTGCCCCGCAGCAGGAAGTAAATCGCCCCGATCTGGAAGAGCGGCGGCGCCACCTCGTTCCAGCCCCAGCGGCTCATGTTCACGTGCCAGCGGTTGACGGCCAGGAGGAAGGTAGCGGCCAGCGCTGCGGGCACGCCGAACATCCGGCGGGCCAGCGGATACAGGGCCGCCACGGTCAGCAGCGCAGGCAGAAGCGAGGCGACCTTGAGGGCCACGAAGTTGATGCCTATCGTCTTGAACAGACCCAACAGGTAGTAAGCGTACATCGTGGGGGTCTCGAACCAGCCGGTGCCGAAAGGCGAATCGGGGCGGCCTTCGAGGATGTGCAAGGCGTCAATAGCGGCGTTGGTCTCGTCCACGAAGATGCCCGGCGGCATGCGGTCGAGGCGGTACAAGCGCATGAAGGCGGCGAGGGAGAGGAGAGCTAGGAGAAGCAGCACTTCGGCCCAGAAGGGTACTGGGGACTGCATACTGGATATTGGGGATTGGACATTAGGTATTGGGGATTGGGGATTGCGTTGTGCGACCCGCAACCCAGAACTCGGAACTCGGAACCCACTCCACAGCCAGGCGGCGGCAACGATGGCGACCAGGCTCCCTGCCCAGATCCAAGCTAGTGGCGGCGTGTATCCACGATGCCAGAGGCGGTAGACGGTGTAGCCATTGGCGGAGACGGCCAGCAGCGCCAGCGTGGCGGCGGCGACCCGCCATCTCGTGGAAGGAGGTTCGGTGCCTGCTTCCGGTTTCTCGCTTCGCTCCTCCAGTTGCGCAAAGGCGTAGACCGCCAGCACCACCGCGCCGGCGGTGAACAACCAGCCGTCAGCGCCAAGTGGCTGCTGGGCGAAGGCTCGCTGACCCAGCACGGCCAGCGCAATAGCAACGGCCAGGGCAATGGCTGAACGCATGAGACCTCCTCGAAGAGCTCGTGTCCTTCTCTGCTATTGTACACGCAAACGCCCAGAGGTTCAAGTCACAGTCAAGAGAGCATTGCAGAGTTCAGAACATCAGACAGGGTTGGCACATGCAATCCCACATCTATCGCTCCCAAGCAACAGCGCCCTGATCGAGTCAGCACTGCGAAATCTCTTGACAAACTGGCAGACGTGTGATAGAATGACAATCAGATAGCAGAGAGGATTGCCAAGTTCCGCCGCAGCAATCCTTGCTGCCAAATCCTGGCGCTCAGGAGCTGACAGAGACACCGTACACCGACGCCGTCTTCTGGGCAAATAGGGGACGGATGAAGTCTCCTGCTGCCAAGTTGTGTTGGCCACACCCATCTGATCCTGACCCCGGGAGCAGATGCGCCATGTGGACGACGGAGGCGGATCGCCGTTTGCCCGCCGGACATGGACATGGAGAGGGACGCAGCGCGATCACCAGGCTTCTGTACTCGAGGCACAAATGCAAAGTAGAATGAGAATGAAGACGGGACCGTCAACCACTGTCACGACAGCCCCGGACTTGGGGCAGTTTAACTCTACGGGCCCGGGCACGCTCGCTCAGGTGATGGACAACGTCGAACAACGCGTGGCAAGTGGCGACGTGGCGCGCTTCCGACCCCTGGCAACCGGGTTCACTCCTCTGGACGAGATGATCAACGGCGGGCTGCGGCAAGGCGAGTTAATGGTTGTCGGCGGCCCTTCCGGAGTTGGCAAGACCATCTGGGGACTACAAGTGGCACGCAACGTCGTGTGCAGCAGCAACGACAATGGTGCGATCTATATCTGTTACGAACACGATCGTACCCACCTCATGTCACGCCTGATGTGTCTTGAAAGCGCCGAACAGGGCGATGGAGCAGGCGTCTTGACACTACGTGAGCTAGCTGATCTCACCATGAGCACAACGAACGGGGTCGGGCTCATTAGCAGACTGCGGCGCGAGCCCCGCTATGCTGTTGTGGTGGACAAGATGAATTCTTATGCCAACCGAATGGTGTTGGTCAAGGCCAGTGGCGGCTCTTCGACCCTACAGCAAATCCAAAGGTGGGTGCAGGAAATCGCCACCACTGGGCCACAACGATTGCTGCTGGTAGTGGACTATCTGCAGAAGATCCCTGTGGAACGAGGGGCGCTGCAACCGGAGACGGAGTTGACGACCTACCTGACCCAGGGATTGAAAGAGATGGCGATGTCCATGGGGATTGCAGTGATCGCCATTGCCGCCTCCGATCGACCGGGGCTCAAGTCCAAGCGAATGCGGTTGTGGGATCTGCGAGGAAGTTCGGCTCTGCAATACGAAGCTGACATCGGCCTTATGCTCAACAACAAGCGGGACATTGTCAGCCGGGAACACATGATCCACAATCTGGCTCGCGCTGAGGCCATGCGCAACTGGGTGGTGATGAGTGTGGAAAAGAACCGATCCGGCCGCCATGCGATTGACCTGGAGTATCGCCTGGACGCCGCACATTTCCGCATCGTGCCCCGCGGGCACCTCGTGCGCGAGCGGTTGGTGGACGAGAGACTGATCTTGGAATAGACCGTATCAGGTCAACTCGTCAGACCTCAATCGTGAGACGGGGACAGAGGAGCATGCGTGCGATGCCTGGCACACACCAAGGGACTATCCACTCTCCTCGGAACGTCCACATGTTCAAGTACCGCAGAACGAAACCGTCCAGGTATACACCTGAGCGGCCGCGTCCGCGTTGCCCATCCGCCTATCCGTTACCCATCCGTTGACACCGACGGGAAGAGCATCACCCGGTGATTGTCGGCATCGGCCACCCAGACCCGACCATCGCTGTCCACTGCCAGGCCGGTGGGCAAGGCGAAGGACTGCGCATCGTTCCCGTACTGTCCGAACGTGGTCTTGAAGTTGCCCCCGCTATCAAACGCCAGAATGCGATACCCCTCCGGATCGCTCACGTAGACGAGCCCCTCAGCGTCCACAGTCAGGTACGGCTTGTTGACCACCGACTCGCCAGTCCACCCCTCGATGGGCCACTCCGTCAAGACGTTGAAGTCCTTGTCGAACTTCTGTACGCGGCGGTTCCAGGTGTCGGCCACGTATATGTTGCCCTGCTGATCAACAGCAATGCCCACCGGCTCGTCGAAGCGCCCTTCGATGATCCCGCCGCCGCCCCACTGACCCAGGAAGTTCCCCTGGGGATCGAACTTCTGGACGCGCTTGTTGCCCGTGTCGGTGATGTATACATTGCCCTCGGGACCAATGGCCACGGCTCGCGGGCCCCAGAAACCACCCTGTTGCCCCAACTGCCCATCCGTGGTGGCAAAAAAGCCCCACTTGCGCAGGAACTTGCCCCCGCTATCGAACACCTGAATGCGGTGGTTCCAGGTATCGGCCACGTAGACATTCCCATCAGCATCCACGGCGATACCCCAGGGCTCGTTGAACTGCCCTTCACCCTCGCCCTTGCTGCCCCACTGCCGCACAAAGTTGCCCTCAGTATCGAAGACCTGAATGCGGTGATTGCCAGCATCCGCCACGTGAAGAGACCCGTCCGGGCCAACCGCCACATCGCGAGGATTGGTGAACTGCCCCGATGCAGCGCCCTGACTGCCGAACAGCCGCAGGGCCCCCACCTCCTGCTTGCCCTTGGCGTAGGGTTCGACGTAGGCCTCCGCCGAGACGGCGATCGGCGCCGCGCCCCGATCCCACATCTGCGCCGCCACGTCCTTGCGCACGTACAAGGCAAAGTTGTGCCGATGCGGCCATTCAGATAGTGAGTACTTGTACTCCCGCTTCCACACCACGTCCCAGAACCGCTGGCGCGCCGCCGGATCCTTGATCCCCTCCCACAGCTTCTGCCAGGTCAGCGACTTGTAGTCCTCTGCCGGCCACCACACCAGCCGGTAGTTGCGGCGATAGTACTTGTCGCCCAGATAGGGTTTGGCCTTGGCATCGTTGCCCGAGCCGACGATGACGACGGGGGCATCCAGCGCCTCGCGGGTGGGATTGGCGCCGTAGAAGACCGCGTTGGGATACTCCCGCATGTACCATTCCAGCGGCCAGGTCGACTCGTCGTCGTAGGCCACCTTGATCTGTTTGTCCCCAACCGTGCGTTGGGAAATCTCGTCGATCTCCGCCAGCGCCAGCTTGATGTCCTGCGAGCCGTGGGCATAGAAGAGCATCTCGTTCGCTTTGGCAAAGTTGATGTAGTTGGCCCTCCAGGTCACGCTCACCGTCCAGAACGCCAGCAGCGTCACCAACGTGAGGAAGCTAATGCGCAGCGCCGTGCGGATGCTGCTGCGGGCCGCAACGCGATAGATAAGGTAGATCAGCCCCAAGCCGATGACCAAAGCAGAGATCCACTGCATGGTATCGCTCAGCGCATTGATGCTGTCCCCTTGGAAAGGCCGCGTACGGTACAGCGAGACGAGAGCGAATACCAACAGCGGCAACAACAACGCCAACCAGAGCGCACCCTGCTCCCGTATGCGCTGCCAGCCGGCGCGCTCGATCACCCGTCCGACCAGCCAGCCGCCCAGGATGCTCATGGGCAGGGCGAAGTGCACCATCAGCCAGGGCATCCTTTCACCCGCCAAGCTGTAGCCGATCCAGGTCAAGAAGAACCACCAAATCAGGAAAGGCACAAACGGAACCGCCGTCCCCTCGCCCTCCCTTCCCTTCCTCTCCCCTCTTTCCCTCTTTGCCTTCCCTTCCATATCATCCCGGCGTTTCCCCAACCTACCAACGGCATAATACACCACCCCAACTATGCTGAGTAAGCAAGGCAGGAACTCGTACAGGCCGACGATGAGGAAGTAGTAGAACCATGGCTGGCCCGCCCGACCGACCCCCTGCTGCTGTATCCAGTAGCCCAGGCTACCAACCATCCCTGTGGCGAAGCCCTTGCCATTGGTGAAGAAGGTAGTGAACAGCAGGATGAAGATGGCGTAGAACACACCGGCCGAGATGGCCCAGCGGCGGCCCATCAGCCACACGCCGATGGCGATAGCCATCAACTGGATGACAAGCCAGACCACGCCGGAGCGCAGGATTGCAGCCGAGCTGTAGTCCAGCGGATTCCAGCCGAAGGCCTTGATGACGAAAGGCGACGCCAGAGGTATGGCAAGCGTGAGTAGTAGTACCGTCAGGTCGCAAGCGGGCAGATCGCGCAGCTTTCGCTTCTGCACGAGCCATTGCCACAGCGTTAACACGGCGAGAAAGCTGCCGATGATGGCGCCGTAGATGAACGACACTTCTTTGGTCGCGAAGCTCAGGGAGAGCGCTCCCGCCGCGATGTACAGCCAGCGAGGGTGGCGGTCTTCCAGGTAACGGAAACAAGCGATGATCAGCAGCAGCTCCCAGACGGCGATCAGCACGTCATGCCGAAGGTGGCGGGAGTAGTGCAGCATCACAGGGGAGATGGCGAGCATCACGGCCGCGCTCAGCGCGCCCGCCTTGCCGATCCAGCGCCGCAGCGCGTAGCACATGCCCACGACGATAACACCGAACAACGCCACCGAGAAGCGGGACGTGGCGTCGCTGGCCCCGAACAGGAAGTACATCAGAGCACCGATGTGGTAGAGGAAGGGACCGTGCATCATCGGATCGTGCTGATACCCCTGGCCATCGTACAGCTTCCAGGAGTAGACCGCGTGCAGGCTATCGTCGTGGCTCAGCGCCCGCTCCCCCACGTCCCAGAAGCGGGCAATGGCGGCGATGACGATCAGCGCCACATAGGCCGCTTTCTCCAAATCCCATTTGATCAGCAACTTGAAAGGAGCATCAAGGATGCTTCGTCGTTCGCTTGTCGTCTTCTCCATACGCCTAATACCCCCTTGTCTTGACCCACAACACCACACTCTCCATCGGCGGCGCAGCGGTAGCCTCCCGATACAGCAGCCAGCGCCACAGGAGTTTGCCACTCAGTCCCTGCGGCGTCCACTTGGCTATCAGCGGGAAATCCTGCCCTGCATAGCTCTCGCCCAGCGGCAGTTCCAGCGATTCCGTCGCCACGACCGCGGAGGCCGAATCAACGGGCACGCCGTCCTCAACCCACCGCAACTGCACGAAGTCTCGCAGCGTCCAGCCCAGCAGCGCAGTCAGGCGATCCTGCTCCCCCTCTGTCACCACGTCCACCTCCAGCTCGTGGGGATCGTCGGCCCGCTGGGAGGAGAGAATCTCCAGGGTCGAGGGCAGGCTGCGCAGACCGTAGGCGCCCACATCCTTCACCACCGCGCCGCTCCGGGCAGGGCCGAAGTCGAGGCTCAATCCCCAGGCCAGACTGACGCTGAACAGAACGAGCACCAGCAGCGCTGCTGCCCCTACTGCCCGCCCCGTCACCGCCCACCCGCCCCAGAAGCCACTGAGGACGAATATCACCAGCAGCAATCCCACCGGTGCCAGCGCTACCCACAGGTATTCCCCTGTGTACGCCCGGCCGTATGCTGCCAGCCAAATGGCCAGCGTCACCAGCAGCACCAGTATGACCCCTAGCAGCAATCCGATTTCCAGTCTCCGCTGCCGCCAGACGACGTCGCCCTCTCGGTCAAGGGTGAAGCCTCCGGCCAGCCACTTCAGAAAGGCTGCGATGGCCTGTCCGGCGAGCAGCGTCAGCGGCAGCACGACCAGCAACAGATCGCCCGGATACCGCCCGCCAGCTACCGTCGTGACCAGCAGCGCCGCCCCCGCCCACACCGCCAGGGCCGTCGTCAGCTTGTCGCCTCGCCGCAGCCCCCAGACGATGCCCGCAAGGCCAACGAACAGCGCCAGAGGCTCGTCCAGAAGCAGTCGCACCGCAGGCCAATACCAAGGATAGCCCCCAGCCTGCGGCACGAAGCTGCCCAGCCAGGCAGGAAGCAAATCGGCAGCCAGGCCCAGCCCCCGCCAGTGCAACAGCGCCGCCGTTGATCCCAAACCGACAGTCAACCCGAACGCCAGCAGCGCATCTTGGGTGTCTAGTCTCCCGCTTCTGGGTCCCCGCCCAAGCCACAACCCCAGCCCTGCGAACACCCACACGATCAGCCACGCCCCCGGCCCCGAAATGAGCATCGCTCCTGCAGCCGCTCCGACGACGACCAGCCAGCGCGCACCACCATCAAGCCAGCGCACCAGAGCCACCAGCAGCGCCAGAGCTCCAGCGGCGACGAGGATGTAGCCGCTGCTGTGCCGAGAGAAGAAGACCATCGTCGGCGAGAGGGCCAGCACGAAGGAAGCGGCCAGCGCGCCCAGCCGACCCAGGCGATGCCGCAGTCCGTAGGGCAGCAGCACCATGCCGCTACCGACCAGCGCTGGCCAGAACCGAGCCAGCACATCGCCCGCGCCGGTGATCAGGAACGTCACATACTGCAGGCTTAGCAATAGTGGGCTATGTCCGCTGCCGATGACCGCCTGCCCCTGCGTCAGCCGCCAGGCTGCCCAAGCCTGCGCTGCCTCTTCCGGCCCCAAGGGACGCATCCCCAGGTGTAGGAAGCGCAGCCAGGCCGCCACCAGAGCGAGGCTTAAGTACACCGCCCGCTCCAACGTCAGCCAACTTGTTGCTCGGAGTTCGTGGCCCGAGGCCCGCAGCTCATGCACCGAAGAATTGTTCATCTCCAATCCTCAATACCTGATATCCAATACCTGATACGCAATACCCGATACCCCTTCGCTACCGCGTTCGGTAGATACGCACATTGCCCTGCTCGAACACCTTGTCCATGCTGCGATCAAAGCGGGTCAGCATCTGCGGCGTGAGGTTGTACTTGGCGTACTCCGCGGGGCCGACAAAGACGTACTTGATGTTCCACTCCTCAAGCAGCGTCAAGATCTCAGCCGGAGGTGCGCTGCGATAGATGTTCTCGATGACCGGTTCCCTCCGGCCTGGCTCGTCGTAGGAGCCGCGCCACTGCAGTTCGTGACCGCCCCAACCCAACAGGGTAGGCAGCCCCGTAGCCGATGACACCCGCGACTGCTCGGCGCGGAACGAGCCACCCGGCGCTTCCAGCACCACCGCCGCTCCCGTAGGCTCCATGGCCTGCAGCCAGGCGATGGCTGCCGCCTCGTCGGGAGCGTATTGTTCGACGTAGGCGAAACCATCAAGCGTGCGCGGCCCGGCGAAGCGGTTCGACTTGCTGTAGGCAGCCATCACCGGATAGACCATCCCCGCCAGCACCAGCAGGGTAACCAGCGTCAGTCCGATGGTGCGCCCCGCGCCGCGGCTGCGGCAAAGCACGCTCACCGCATAGGCCGAGGCCAGGGCCAGCAGCAGCCACGCTTGGTAGTAGAACTTGAACACCGTGTTCATGCGCGTGCTGAAGGTGTCCTTGAGAAAGGCAAACTCCACGCCGAAAGTCAGCAGCAAAGCCGTGATCAGCATCAGCAGGACGAAAGTGAGCGCTGGCGACAGCCATACCGCAGCGTCCTTCGCCTCAGTCTGCCGTCCGGGTAGGGGCGTTCGGCCGAACGCCCCTGCTGGCAACGAGTCGAACGTCCCTAGTGCCGACAAGTCGAACGCCCCTACCGACAACAGGCCGACTACCCAGGCCAGCAAGGCGGCCAACAGGAGATAGGTGCCGGGCGTCGTCAGGCGACGGAGACCGATCTGCCGCAGTATCTCCTGCAAACCGCCACCGCCCACGTCCGCCTGCACCGCCGGCATGGACAGCAACCGCTCGACGAAGGCGCGGCCCTGCGGCGACACTCGCGCCAGGAAGA
>CAZPMV010000053.1:0-4050 GCA_964587335.1 uncultured Anaerolineales bacterium | reverse complement strand
GACAGCAACCGCTCGACGAAGGCGCGGCCCTGCGGCGACACTCGCGCCAGGAAGACCGTCAGCACCAACAGCAACGCTGGCAGCAGCACCGTCCAAGGCAGCCAGCTCAATCCGTCGCGCAGCACTCGCTTGGCCCCCAGACGCGCCGTTGCCAGCCCCAGCAGGAACATGACTGCAACCAGGAAGGGCCCAAACATCAGGAAGAACTGCACCAGCCGGGTTGGATTGTAGAGATTAGGCCACACCAGCCCCCCCTGCCCCGCCTGCGATGAGAAGGACAGATAGAAGGGCAGGTAGAGCACAACGCCCAGCACGCCCAGCAACACCCCCACGCCAACAGCTTCGCCCAGAACGCGGTTGTCCACCCTGCCGCGCTGCCACGCCCGCACCACTCCATAGGCCAGCATTGTCAGGAAAAGGTAGGGAAGGACGTCCCAGGTGTTGAGGAAGCCGAGAGCACCCAGGCAGAGACCGTAGAGCAGCAGGCCCGTTCTTCCCATCGGCATAGTGTTAATCAAACTGACCCAGATGTCGAGAATGAGAGATCGGAGTCTGGAGGATAGAGATTGGAGATTGGAGATTGGAGGTTGGAGGTTGGAAGTTGGTGGTTGGAGATTGGAAGTTGAAGATTGGTGATCCCGAACCTGAAAGCGGCGGTTGACCAGCAGCAGATTGAGCGCCAGGCCCATGACCAGCAGCACAAACGGCAACGCCAACACGTGCGGATGCAGGTCCCCCAGCAGGAAGCTGAAGAAGGGAAACTCGTCAATCACCTCCTGGCTGGCCCCCGAAAGGGTCTTGTCGTGGATGACCCGCGAGGCGCGCCACCACCACCAGTTGTCGCCTGGATACCAGGTGTTGCTGGCCGGTGCCCCGGCCAGGTTTTTCACGTCCAGCCAGCGATAGAAAGCCTCGCCACCGATACCCTTGGCGTGAAGAAGCTCAAACAGCCCTTCAAGATTGCCCAGCACGGCCACGAACAGCGAGCCCAAAAGGCCGAATAAGAGGGAGCTAAGGGAAGCCTCCCCCTCCTTTCCCTCCCCTCCCTTAGCCACCAGATCATAAGCTATGCCAAAGGCCGTCGTCATCGTCAACGCAAACCATGTCGCCGAGGCAGCAATAAACCCCACGCCCGACGTCGCCCCCGAAAGCCGCGTCAGCACGGCCATCATCACGTAGCCAAAGTAGTAGTAGCTGATGGCAAAGCCCGAAAGCCAAGGGTCCAGCGGAGGGAAGATCTCGCTGCGCAGGATGCCGTTGAGAAAGGCGAACTCCATCGGCTTCTCGGTGCTGTTGATGCCCGGATCGTGGGAGCGTACGAAGGCCCACAAGATCAGAGCCAGGGCGAAGAGCAACTCCGTGGTCAGCACAAGGCGCCAGTTCTCCCGCAGCCAGCGCAGCAGGGGCAACGAGCCATCGCCCTCCATCCGGCGCAGCCCCTCTCGTCCCAGCCAAGCGGAAAGCGCGGCCACCAGCAGCCAGGCGAAGAGAATGCCACCCGCGCTGTTGCGCAGGAAACCGGCGCTGCACCCCATCCAGAAGACGTAGGAGACCAGCAGCAACCCCAGCGGCTTGGCCAGGACGTAGCCCCGTTCCGGCAGGGCGCGGAACAGCCGCCAGGCCAGCGGCAACACTGCCAGGGCGAAAAGTTGGATGATGAACCAGAAGGACAAGACCGCCATCAGATCTGTACTCCATTTGGGATTGGGCTATTGGATACTAGATATTGGGTATTGGGTATTGCGATGTTGTCTCCGCTATGAGGAGCATCTCTTCTCCACTCAGAGTATGGCTCAGCATCTCCAGCAAGCTATCTACACTCCGAATTGTTGTCAAGATCAGAGACATCACTCCGCCACGCGGGGCACGACGCGAACCTCTACTCGGGCATCAAGAGCTTGAGCCACCCGGCGCAGGAAATCCAAACTGGGTGTACTTCGACCACCCTCCAGCCGAGCGATACTGGGCTGCTTAGTGCCTACTTTCTCGGCCAACTGCTGTTGAGTTAGGCCGCGCAAGATACGCAAACGAGCGATCTGATAGGCTGGCTCCAGCGCCTCGTAAGCTTCCCGGAACTCGGAGTCCTTCATCTGTTCAGCCGCCCAATCTTCAAAGCGCACATTTGTACTCATTCGTCACCCACCCTCTCCAGAAACTCCGCCTTTCGTCTCTCGGCAACAGCAATCTCTCGCTGTGGAGTTTTTTGCCCCTTCTTGCGAAAGGCATGAAGAATCACAAACCGTCTTCCTGTGTGAGCGAAATAGAGCAACCGGATGCTTCCGGCACGCAACTCCCAGAGCTTGCGGTGTCCAACAATAGCCCTGACGTAGGGCGCAGGAAGGTGAATGCCGAATTCTAGCAACAACTCGATAGATCTCTTGATCGCTGACCGTTCTTGAGCTGGCAGACCGTTGAGGAATTCCAGTACCTTGATGCGCCCCATTGCGTCAGCGTAGAACTCAACACTCCACTGCTGTGAGTCGTTCTGCGCCATATTATAACCCACGAGTTATAAGACGCCAAATTGCAGTTCCCAGGATTGTTCGGATTGGGATTTGGCTATTGGTCATCTGTCATTTGTCTCGCTATCACCTGCATCTCTTCTGGGCTCAGCGTCTGGCTCAGCATCTCCAACACCACCTCGCCCTGCTGCCAGATCAGCCGGCGCACGGGCGGCACGCCCGGTTCCGTGGTCATCGTCAATAGGACTCCCGGCATCTCACCTACGAACAGGTCCTCGGCCTGGCTCACGTCCCGTGAGGCGAAGTCCACCTGCCGGATGCGGCGCACGTACTCGCCCTCCCTCACTGCCAGCCCGAACTCCCGCAGCGTCAGGTGATGAAGTTCCGGATCGCCTTCGGCGCGGTACTCCAGCTCCAGGTAGAAAGGCTGGGGGATCCAGACCGGCATCCCCTCATAGGAAACGGCAATGATATCCTGCAACACATAGCCTGACGGCAGCACTTGGGGCGTCAGCACATCGTAGTCTACCAGCGACTGAGCGTCCTGCACGCTGGCCAGCCGCTGGTGTGAGGCGACGACGAAGCTCTCACCGCCGCTGGCCGGCTGCGGCGTGACCTGCACGGCGAAGCCGCCCAGGTGGAAACGAGCAGCGAGCTGGGCCAAGGCAGCCAAGCCACGCGGGGTGAACAGCCCCAGACCCAGCAGCAGGAGCAATACCGCCAGCACGGGAGCGAGGACCCTCCAACGAAGCCAGGCTCGCCTCGGTCGCCAGTCCGCCTGCGGGGCCCGCGCCAGCACCCGCCGCTGGAAGGCTGGGCCTACCGGCGGCAGCAACTCCGGCAGCCGCGCCAGCCGCTGCGCCACGCTCAACAGTGCGGCATCGCCCACCGTCATCGAAACCTGCTCGCCTGCCAGCGTTCTATCCAACGCCTGGGAAAATGCCGACGCCGCCTGTCGCTCCCTCACTTCACCTCTCCCACACCCAACCTGCCACGCAACTTCCGAATGGCCCGATACAGGATCACCGCCACGTTGCTTTCGCTCAGCCTCAGCACCTTGGCGATGGCCCGGTTGGTCAGCCCGCCCACGAACTTGAGGCGAATGATCTCTTGCTCTCGCTCCGAAAGCTCTGCTACTGCCGTTAGCATCTCCGCCAGTTCCTGGCGCTTGGCCGCCTCCTCTTCGGGGCGGGGATTGCCGTCGGGCACTCCCAGGGCAGCCGTCAATGACACGTGAGCACCGCGGCCGCTCCACCGCCGGTAGTGCTGGCCCAGCTCGTTGCGGGCGATGCGAAACAGCCAGGCGGCGAAGGCATCGGAGTCGCGCAACTGGCCCCGCTTGGCGAAGGCCCGCTCGAAGGTGGCCGCCGTGAGGTCCTGGGCCAGCGCTTCGTCGTCCACCCGCAATCGCATGTAGTTCAGCACCCGCGGCAGATACTGCCGGTAGAGTTCAGTGAAGTCTTCGCCCCGCATGGCCGTCTGCTCATGAGTAAAGATGCATGGAGTGGCAGAGTATTACGCCCGTTTGACGAAGAACCACATCATGCGCTATGATCTGTGTGGAGGTGAACGTCATGGCCGATCACAC
>CAZPMV010000052.1:0-14532 GCA_964587335.1 uncultured Anaerolineales bacterium | reverse complement strand
AGCAATGACGCCGGGATGGTGGGCAAGCTGCTGTTGGCTATCGCCGCGGCGGGCGCCGATCCCCACAACTTGGGCGGCCTGAACCTGGTGGCACGGCTGGAGGAACTGTACGACCCGGGCACAGGCTGGTATCATGCGGGCAGTGCTTTCAAGCACGCGCTGGCGCTGGAAGGGCTGACGACGGTGGGGGAGTCAGTCCCGCCCGCTGCCACGCAGGTGCTGCTGGCTGAGCAGCGGGCCGACGGCGGCTGGGGCTGGCCCATCGGCGGCGACGGCAGTGAGAACGATACCACCGGCCGCGTGATGAGCGCTCTGATCCGCAGCGGTGTGCCGCTCGCCCACCCGGCACTCGTCAGCGCCACCCAGTACCTGGAAGCGGAACAGCTTCCCGACGCGGGATGGGGCGGCTTCCTGGAAGGCAGCCCTAGCAATTCCAACTCCATCGCCTTGGTGACGCAAGGGTTGCTGAGCGCGGAAAAGGACCCTCGTCGTCCGCCTTTCGCCCGCTTGACCGCACAGGGCACGCTGGTCACGCCAGCGGACGCGCTGCTGCACTTCCAGGAACCGAGCGGCGCTTTCGCCTACACCGAGGCCCAGCCTGAAAGCCGTTTGCTGGCGGTGCTCGATGCGTTGCCAGCGCTGCTGGCTCCGTATCCGTCCCTTCCGTCTGAGGGGGAGGCAACGATCCCTGGCACACTGCAGGCGCACGGCGCGGGCCCGGGCGGGGTGCGGCTGTTCGTGCCCTACACCGGCGACGGGGATGGCGACGGGATGGCGATGCTGCGCTACCGGTTGATGGGGACGGCTACCTGGGGCGAGGGAACGCTGACCAAGCACGGTGTGCTCTACGCGGGCAAACTGGCGGAGTTGATGCCTGGTGCGAGCATCGAAATCGAGGTCGTGCTGAGCGATCCGGATGGGGTGGAGGGCGCAGCGCAGCAGACGGCAACGGTCGTCGCCCCCGTCGGGCTCTGGTTACCGCTGGTGAGGAACTCGTAGGGCGGGTCTTGCACCCGTCCTGGTAGGGGCAGGCATTGTGCCTGCTCTGAGCAAGGGCAAGCCTTGCCCCTACAAGATCATACCAACACAAGGCAAGGAGAAAACAATGTCATCTCATCGCAAGTTTCGTGCTCGTCTGGCGCTGCTGGCCGGCATCATGCTCATCGCACTACTGGCGACGACCGCCCTGGCTGCAGACAGCAAGCAGATCGGCCTGGTGATCCGCTACAGCGACGGTTCTGAGCACACGGAGATTGTCGAGGTGTCCGTAGAGGCTACGACGCTGGATGCGCTCCTGGCCTCCAGCGTGGAAGTGGTTACCTACGACCCGGGCTGGGGCATCGCCATCTGCGCCATAGGTGGCGAAGGGTGCCCCGCCGACAACTGCTTCTGTGATCCAGAGCACTTCTGGGGCTATTGGCACCTGGAGGATGGGGCCTGGGAATCCTCGATGATCGGGGCCAGCGCTTACACGCCGGCCGACAGGGACGTGGAAGGCTTCTCCTGGACCGGTTTCGACGAGAACTGGAACCCCACCACACTGCCACCAGTGTATACTTTCGAGGAAATCGAAGCACAGCAGGCTCCGGCAGAGATACCTGAGCCGGGCACGCTCCTGCTCCTGGGCAGCGGCCTGGCCGGGCTGGCTGCCTACGCTCGCCGGCGGCGCTAGCACTAAACGATGCGGGAACGGGACGCGGATGGCCACGGACGGACACCGATAGAAAACAGGTGAAATCCGCGGTCGTCCGCGTTAGTCCGCGTCCCATTCGGAGATGCCCTTTCAGCGTTTTCACGTACGGACAGCGTGGCAAAGGAGGGAAAGCAGTGCCAACACTAGGTTATGGCCGCAAGCCAACATACCGAGCCTGGCTGGCTGTGGTGCTCGGCCTGTTCCTGCTGCTGGGTCTTGCTGTTCATCCAGGCTATGCCGCGGGCGGCCGCGCTGGATTGGTCGTGCAATTTGGCAACGGCAGCCTGTGGGCGGGGTGCGTTGCCTTCGACAGGGAGACGTTGCGCAGCGAGGAACTGTTGCAGCGTTCGGGGCTTAACATGCTGCTCGACTATGGCTACGGCCTGGGAGGGGCGGTGTGCAAGATCGAAGGGGATGGCTGTGACTTCCCGCTGCAAGACTGCTTCTGCCAATGCCAGGGGCTGGACTGCCGCTACTGGGCCTACTACCATCTGTTGCCGGACGGCACGTGGGAATATTCGCAGGTGGGGGCCAGCAGCTACGCTGTGCACGATGGCGATGTAGAGGGCTGGGCCTGGGGGCCAGGGGACTACGGCGTCAGTGGCATGCAGCCGCCAATCTATACATTCGAACAGCTTTGCCCCTTACCAACCGATACACCGACGCCAACTCCCATCCCGTCCACGCCCACTGCCACGCCGACAAACAGGTCCCGTCCGACAGCGACACCGTCCTTGACCTTCACCCCCTGGCCGACCGTGACACCGACTCCCATCCCGCCGACGGCGACCCCAACGCCTGCGGTGGAGCCCCCGCAGGTCGCCTTCTCGGTGGAGCCACAGACTATCGTGCGCGGGGAATGCGTCACGCTGCGCTGGGACGTGGCTGGGGCGCTGGCCGTCTACTGGGATGATGGCGCCGGAGAGCAGGGGGTGATCGGTCAGGAGGAGCGGCAGGTGTGCCCGATGGCAAGCCAGAGTTACACACTGCGGGTGGTGCAGGCCGGCAGAGAGGAACGCCACAGGGTCAGCGTGACGGTGCTTGAGCCCACAGCGCCCCAGGCCCCGCCCGCATCAACTCCCGAGGTCACACCGATGGCAACGACCGCTCTGCCAACGTCCACGCTGGTGCCTATTCAGACTGCGGAAGTCTTCCCGCCCACCCCCACGTCTGAAGAGCCGCTCGAACCTGCGCCGCTCCCTTCGCCCACGCCTGGGCCAGCGGTTGGGCCGCTGAGCACCGCTACCCCAACCGCCGCGCCGCCAGCCCTACCTTCAACCACACCGCAGAAGGAGGCCATGGCACTGGCTGTGCTGCCGCCCCGCAGCAACAATGCTGGCAGCGGCAAGGCAGCGCAGGCTATGATTGCACCAGTGGTCACGCAAGCGGCGCCGCGGTTGAGGCCAGCGCAATTGCTGGGCTACGCCACTTTCACTTTCCTGGCAGCGGCGCTATGTGGGGCTGGGGCAACCGTGTTATGGCGGCGACGATAGCCAGAGGGCGATGAGTTTCGAGTTTCGCGTCCCGGGTTTCGAGTTCATGCAGACGTATCATCCGATCACCTGGCTCATCTGGCTGCTGGCGGCAACGCTTCCGGCGCTCCTGACGCGCAATCCGCTCTACCTGACCTTGCTTCTGCTGGCCAGCGGTGTCACCTACATGGCACTGGAACGACGGTCGCCCGCGGCGCGTAGTTGGAGAGCCTTCGTCAAGCTGGGCGTGGTGCTGCTGCTCTTCGCCGTGCCCTCCAACGCGCTCACCGCTCACCAGGGACGGTTGGTGCTCTTCCGATTGCCCGAAAGCTGGCCCATCATCGGCGGCCCCATCACCGGCGAAGCGATGCTCTATGGGCTCAGCAGTGGGCTGAGCTTGCTGACGCTGTTGCTCATCTTCGCCACCTTCAACAGCGCGGTGGACCAGGCGCGGCTGCTGCGCATGACGCCGCCGTATCTCTACCAGGCCGGGGTGATTGCGGCCATTGCTGTGGCCTTTGTGCCGCAAATGATGATCGCCGCCCAGGAGATCCGGGAAGCGCAACGCATCCGCGGCCATCGCTTTCGCGGCCTGCGGGACCTGTTGCCACTGTTCATGCCCTTGCTGACCACGGGGCTGGAGCGGGCCATCGCGCTGGCGGAGTCGATGGAGGCGCGAGGCTTCGGCGACATACCGGCCGCGCCCTCGCGGCGGCAGACGCTTTACCGCGCCGGGACGCTGGTGTCGCTGCTGGCGCTGGCGAGCGGCGCCTTCGGCAGCAGTTACTTCCCGGCACGACGGACGTTGAGCGTGGGGCTGATGACCGCAGCAGGCATGGGGTTACTGCTCATCTTCTGGATGCAGGGGATGGGAGTGCGGCGCACTCGCTACATGCGCTGGTACTGGCGGCGGCAGGATACAGTTGCTAGCTTGATCTGCGGCGGCGTGGCGTTTGTGCTGCTGGCTGTGTGGCTGGCCCGGCGGGAGACGCTGCTCTACTATCCCTACCCGCCGTTCAGCCCCTGGCCCGATTTCCAGCCACTGCTCGGCCTGGCTCTGGCGCTGTTGGCGCTGCCTGGCTTGCTCCTGCCAGGAACAGAGAAAGCGGCGGAGCAGAAGGCCAAGGAACAATCTGACTACTCGATTCCCTGATTTGCTGATTTGCCCATGATCGAGTTTGACCACGTCACTTACACCTATCCCGATCAGCCGCAGCCTGTCCTCCACGACTTCAGCCTAAGTGTGGAGGAGGGGGAACTGCTGCTGGTCATCGGCCCTTCGGGGTCGGGGAAGTCCACGCTGCTGCGCTGCCTTAACGGGTTGGTGCCGCATTTCTACGGCGGGCGCTGGCGAGGGAGACTGCACGTGGCCGGTCGCGATCCGGTGACCGTTGGCCCGCGGGGGATGAGCGACCTGGTGGGCTTCGTGCTGCAGGACCCTGAGGCGCAGTTCGTGGTGGACACGGTGGAGGCAGAATTGGCCTTCGCCATGGAGAACTTCGGGCTGCCGCAGCCGCTGATGCGCAAGCGGGTGGAGGAGGTGTTGGATCAGCTCAACATCGCCCACCTGCGGGAGCGGCCCATCAGCACGCTTTCGGGTGGGGAGAAGCAGCGGGTGGCCATCGCCGCCGTGCTGACGCTGCACCCGCGGGTGCTGGTACTGGACGAGCCGACGTCGCAGCTCGACCCACAGGCAGCGGAAGAGGTGCTCATCGCCCTGCGGCAACTCAACGAGGACCTGGGGCTGACAGTAGTGCTTTCAGAGCATCGCCTGGAGCGGGTGGTGCAGTACGCCGACTGGCTGCTGTACCTGCCGGGCGTGGGCGAGCGGCCTATCCGGGGCGAGCCGGCCGCGGTGTTGGCCCAGGTGGAGCTCACGCCGCCCCTGGTGACGCTGGGCAAAACGCTGGGCTGGCAGCCATTGCCGCTGACGATTAAGGAAGGGAGGCGCTTTGCGCGCAGGCTATTCTCTGCCCCAACCCCTTCAGTTCCCTCAGCCACCTCAGACCCTCCCGGAAAACGGAGGGCGCTCAGGGAAACTCAGAGGAGCTCTCCCGCCATCTGTGTGGAGGGTTTGCGGTTTAGCTACGATGACCACGAAGCGCTGCGGGGCGTCAACCTGACCATCAACCACGGCGAATTCATAGCCATCATGGGGCGTAACGGGTCGGGGAAAACGACCTTGCTCAAGCAAATGGTGGGACTGCTCAGGCCAGAGCGAGGGCGAGTGGAGATCACTCCAAATCTCCAACCTCCAACCTCCAACCTCCAACCTCCAACCTCCAATACCCAATCCCTTGATACCCGGCACACTTCCGTGGACGATATCGTGAGGTTCGTAGGCTACGTGCCGCAGAATCCCAACGCACTCCTTTTCGCCGACACGCTGGCCGAGGAGTTGGCTTTCACCCGCAAGGGGCACAGGCTGCCGCCGGGAGACGACATGCCGCTGCTGGAGGCACTGGGGCTCACTGAACACGTGCATCGTTATCCCCGAGACCTGAGCGGCGGTGAACGGCAGCGGGCGGCGTTGGCCGCTGTGCTCGTCGCTCAGCCGCAGATCATCCTCCTGGACGAGCCGACTCGAGGGCTGGACTACCAGCAGAAGCGGGCGTTGGCCAATTTCCTGCGCGCCCAGAAGGCGGCAGGTCACACCGTGGTCATGGTCACCCACGACGTGGAGCTGGTGGCCCAGTGCGCCGACCGCGTGGTGCTCATGGCCGAGGGGGAAGTGGTGGTGGACGGCCCCACCCGCCAGGTGATGAGCGATTCCCTGGTCTTCGCCACGCAGGTGAATAAGCTGTTCCGCGATCCCCGCTTCCTCACTGTGGAGGATGTGCTGATGGCCGGTAGATTGGGGGATTGGTAGGTTGGTAGATTGGCAGACTGGTAAACTGGTGGACTCAGCAGATCGCGGATTCAAAGCAGAGGCGACTCCCAGCCGCCGGTTCGGCGAGCGAACCACCAAGTTCTGGAACATCGCCATCCTCCTCGCCGCCAGCCTGGTGGGCGTGGTCTCCTTCGCCTATCCCTTCCTCGTGCCCCAGCAAGAAGCGGGCTTCGGGGCGCTGGCCCATGCGCAGGATGCGCCATGGGTCTTCGTGGTGCTGGTGGCGCTCTGCCTGGGGGCGGTGGTGGGCAACCTGGGCTCAGGGCAGATGAACGCCAAGATGGTAGCCATGCTGGGCATCCTTTCGGCCATCAACGCTGTCCTGCGGCTGGTGCCTGGGCCGGCGGGCTTCGCCGCTGTCTTCTTCTTGCCCATCCTCTGCGGCTACGTCTACGGCCCGACCTTCGGCTTCCTGCTGGGCGCACTGTCACTGCTGGTGTCGGCGCTGCTGGGAGGCGGAGTAGGACCGTGGTTGCCCTACCAGATGTTCGCCACCGGCTGGGTGGGGCTGCTTTCGGCGCTGCTGCCAGAGAACCTCCTTCGCCACCTGGGCCGGGCGGAGGCGGTGCTGCTGGCGCTGTGGGGCTTCGGGATGGGGCTTCTTTTCGGTGCAGTGATGAACCTCTGGTTCTGGCCCTTCATCTTCGCACCCGGGCAATCGAGCCTCTTCTGGCAGACTGGGCTGAGCCTGGGGCAGGCGCTACAGCGTTACGCCGTTTTCTACGGAGCTACCTCGTTCGTCTGGGACCTGGGCCGGGCAGGGGGAAACGGCTTGCTCATTCTCCTCTTCGGCGCGCCCGTCCTGCGGCTGCTGCGTCGCTTCCGCCAGCGTTTTCGTTTCCATGTAGACCTTGTGATCGAGCCAGAGCCGGTTCGCACGCAGCCATAGAGGGCGATTCCCCCTACGCCTCTTTACATCGACTCCCTTGCCTCCCTGCTCAATTGTCAAATCCCCTCAGATTGTGGTAAAATGAAGCTGCCATGAAGGCTCTGTTGATTCATAACCCCGCGGCGGGGATGTACAGCCATCGGTGGGGGCTGCGCCGGGCGGTGACCCGCCTGGAGCGGCATGACTGGCAAGTTACCTGGCGAACGACGGAGAAGCCTGCCGACGCTATAGCCTGGGCTCGCCAGGCAGTCACGTCCGGCTACGATGTGGTCATCGCCGCTGGCGGCGACGGCACCATCGGGCAGGTGGTGAACGGGCTAGCCGGTAGCGACACTGCGCTGGGCATTCTGCCCCTGGGCAGCGGCAATGTGTTGGCCCGCGACCTGGGACTGCCAAAACCTGGCACCTTGCATCCCTTTGCCTTGGAAGATGCTGCGCAGATGCTCTTGGAGAGCGTGCCGCGTCGCGTGGATCTGGGATTGGCCAACGGGCGTCACTTCTTCTCCTGGGCCGGCGTCGGCCTGGACGCTGAAATCATCAGAGGAGTGGAATCACAGCCGGGAGTGAAGCGGCGCCTGGGGCTGGTGGGGTTTCTTGTCTTCGTTGCCTTGACCCTGCGCACCTACGCCGGCACCCGATCTACGGTGCTCGTTGATGGTCGCCGAGTCAGCGGCCGCATTATCCTGGCCTTGGTCAGCAACATTGAGTTGTACGGGCGCTACTTTCACATCGCCCCCACCGCCCGTCTCGACGATGGCCTGCTGGATGTGTGTTGCTTCCACGGCCAGAACATCTCCGCCATCTTCTACCATGCCTTCACCGTCCTCCTGCAGCGGCACATGGGCGATCCCCGCGTGAGCTACTACCAAGCCCGCCGTGTGGAGATTGAGACCGCCCGTCCGCTGCCTGTGCAGTTGGATGGCGAACCTTTCGGCATGACACCGTTGACCATCAAAGTCGTGCCCCAAGCGCTGACGCTGCTCCTGCCGCCGACGCTGGCGCAGGATCGGTTCGTCACATCAGGGCAAGAACCATAATCATGCCCGATCGCATTTACAGCATCTCCCAACTCACGGCCTACGTCAAATCCGCGTTGCAGATGGATCCTCTCCTGCAAGACGTCTGGGTCGAGGGGGAAGTGTCCAACTTCACCCGCGCCGCCTCGGGGCACTGCTACTTCACACTCAAGGATGAACGAGCGGCGCTGTCTTGTGTCATGTGGCGTTCGCAGGCAGCTCTTCTGCTCGCCCTGCCACGGAATGGTGAGGCTGTGCTGGCCCATGGCACTGTCTCTGTCTATGAGGCGCGGGGCATCTACCAACTTCACGTGGACATCCTGCAACCGGCGGGGTTGGGACGTCTCTATCTGGAGTTCGAGGCGCTGAAGCAGCGACTGGCGGAGGAGGGTCTTTTCGACGACGAACGCAAGCGTCCGCTACCAGCGCTGCCGCGGCGCATCGGTGTGGTCACCTCGCCGCGAGCGGCGGCGCTGCGGGACATCCTACGCACGCTCAGCGGTCGCTATCCCCTGGCCGACGTCCTGCTGGCCCCCACGCTGGTGCAGGGGGCCGAAGCCCCGCCACAGGTCGTGGCTGCGCTGGCTGCGCTCAACCGCTGGTCAGCCGAGCGGGAGCCGGTGGACGCGATCATCGTTGCTCGCGGCGGCGGCTCGCTGGAAGATCTGTGGGCCTTCAACGACGAACGGGTGGCGCGGGCCATCGCCGCCTCAGCCATCCCTGTCGTCAGCGGCGTGGGGCACGAGACCGATTTCACCATCGCTGACTTCGTCGCCGACGTGCGGGCGTCGACGCCCACGGGCGCAGCGGCTGCTGCCGTGCCCGACGGGCGGGAACTGGCGGTGCTGGTGCAAGGCCGGGCGGCTCGGCTGGCGGAACTGATGGCAGCGGAGGTTGTATCCAGTCGTCAGACATTGGCAGTGCAAGAACGAGCACTGGCCCGTAACTCGCCGCTGCAACTGCTGGCTGGTTATCGCCAGCGGGTGGACGAACTGAGCCGTGCGGCGGTGCTGGCGTGGACACATCAGTTGACACTGCGGCGGGAGCGGCTAGCGGGCTTGCGCGGGCGGTTGGAGGCGGTCAGCCCACTGGAAGTGCTAGGGCGGGGCTATGCCATCGTGCGGCACGGGGAGACGGGGGAGGTGGTGAGGGGCGTGGCGCAGGTGGCACGTGGTGATCCCATCGCCGTGCGTGTGCAAGATGGGGAGTTCGAGGCAGAGGTTGGGTAACAGTGAGCTATTGTCAAAATGAACAAAGAAACTCTCTCTTTCGAGAATGCCTTCAAGGAACTGGAGGAGACCGTTCGTAAGATGGAAGCGGGCGGACAGACGCTGGAGGAATCGCTGGCCCTTTTCGAACGGGGCACGGAACTGGCAGCGCTATGCAATGAGCAGCTTGACCACGCCGAACTGCGCGTGCGGCAGCTCCTGCCTGCGCCCGAGGGTGAGGTCAAAGCTGTGCCCTTCGAGGATTGGGAAGGGGAAGGGAAATGGGAACCTGACGCTGGTTTTCCGTTCTGATGGATTGATAGTGTCAAGTAGTCTTGACATCTGGCGGTGGTTCTGCCTTCGTTCTCACCTGCAGCCTCACAATGAAATCAGTAATGGCTTGTTGAGGTAGATGCCATGAGGTCTGCCACTGTTCGGGATCAAAGCGGCGTACCCAATCCAAGCCAATCAGGTTCTCTACACCTGGGACAGTCCATCGTGCGCCGACATCTGTCCTGCGATTGATCTCGCGCATCTGCCGCTCCAAGGGACTGGTTGAGCTGATAGCACACGGCTCAGGTCTTCGCCAATTGAAGAACATGCCGTCTGGATGTTCACGATAGGTGAAGACATACGGTGCAGCAGCGTCCAGATACTTGGCGGCGTGAGGGAGACTTTCCTGACGCAACTGGGTGATCAAGTTCTCCAGTTCATTGCCTGAGCGTCGCACATCGTATCGCGGGTGGTAGATGATCTTTCACAGTCGCCTCATCCACACCTTGCGGCCCCTTGTCTTGGGCCCACCTCAGCCGCGGTAGAACCGAGGATGTGAACAGGGAGGCGAGATGACCCGAGACTAGCATCTGCATCTGATCGCCCAGGGATATGGGCAACGGCTGGACTTCAAAGCGTGGCTTTGCACGCTAGAGATTGGGGTTGAGCGGCGAGGCAAAGCAATGACGCGCTTCAAGTACGAACCGACGTTGCACGGCTGGGACGACGAAAAGGTCTACTCTGTTGACGAAACCGGCGTGGAGTGGCGCGCGAGCGATCATCCCGACTTGGTGGCCCTGCTGGTGGAGATCTGCCGGAACCGTTCTGCGCAAAGGGTGACCGCCCGAAGCGAGGGTGAGGAGCGGCGGTAGCCTATCAATCGAAGCTAGCCCCGGCTGGTTCCGAGTGGCTTTTCGAGGACCGGGGGAGCACATCCTCGATTTGATTCCCGAGGAGGGGGTTACCGACCTGCGCTCCTTGGGCCTGAACGAGCGGCAGATCGAAGCGTTGAGGCTGATGGTGAATGAGGGCCGAATGCTCACGAACAGAGAGTATTGCCGGCAGTTTGACATTACCACGCCCACCGCTACGCGGGATCTCAGCAAGCTGGTAGCAGTAGGACAGGCTATCCGTGTTGGTCAAGGTCGTAGCACCCGCCATATCGCTGCGTGATGAGACTGTCAGGGCCGTCGAGGGCGATTCTCATCACGACACCGGCGACTGGGCCAACCGTTCCTTCAACCACTCGATAGCTACCGTATCGGTCGGGTCTGCGCCATTGAGCATGGCCAGGTAGAAGCTGACGAAGTCGCCGAAGTGGATGGTGGAGAGCATCTGAGCCAAGCGACTGCGGCCGCGCGCTGGCACGAGCGCCACCGCCACCCCTTCCCGCTCCAACAGTTCCCGCGTGACCTGGAAGCGCAATTCGTTGCGGGGATGGTCGCCTTCTGAGGTGAGCATCACCACCAGCAGTTGTGGCAGCAATTCTTGCGGCCAATGGGTGCCCAGCACGGCGTTGTGGTTCAGCTCCGACATCTCCTCGAAGAAGGCCCAGTTCTTGCTGTTCTCGTTGAGTTGTCCTTTCCAGCGCCGCGCCACTGTGCCCAGAAGGCCCGCGCCGTAGATAACCGGCAGCTTGCCGTACAGTCGTTGCGCCAGCTGCTTGGCCGGATTGCCTTCCGCCGCCACCTGAGCGCCGATCTCCGCCTGCCACTGCTCCATCACCTCCACCGCCTCCGCCAGATCATCCTCTTTGTCACCAATGAAGCCCAACTTGCAGAAGATGCCCAGCAGCGGCACGAAGCTGTGGGCCAGCGCGGCGCGGGGCACGCTGCGGTACTCGATGCGGTAGAACGGCACGTCATGCGCTTCCGCCAAACGGGCCAGCTTGCCGCCCGTGGCGATGACCAGTCCCATCGCTCCTTTCTTCAACGCCGCCTGAAAGGCGGCCAGCGTTTCTTCGGTGTTGCCGGAGTAGCTGCAGGCGATGACCAGCGTTCGCTCGTCCACGAAGGCGGGCACGGTGTACTGGCGGTTGACCAGCACGGGCAGCGGGCATTCCCTGGCCGCCAGCGTACGCAGCAGATCTCCGCCGATGGCTGAACCCCCCATGCCCAGGATCAGCACCTCCCGCGCCTGACGGTAGGCTGGCGGGAGTTCGAAGGATATCATACGTTCCCAGGCGATGCGGCACTGCGCCGGCATCTCCGTGATACGGCCCAGCATATCCTCAGCATCCAGTCTGAGCATGGCGGCAAGATCATCCAAGATCATGAACTCATCCCCCTTTGAGGTGGTGCGATAACGGCAGTTGTGTTCGGCAGGATCTCTATCCCGAAGAGAGGCTCGTAGTGCGCCACGCAGCGGAGTGGATTGGCGCTAAACCGCACCCCGCTGCGCTTCGTGCATCACTACGCACCCAATGTCACTTTCCGCGTCGTAGCACCGAGAGAGGCTCGGCGCAAGCCATTATAACCCACCGCCCTCGTCTCGACAAACGAAAACCCGACGCCTGCGCGCCGGGCTTCAAGTTCTCTACTTTCCTCGTTGCCTCATTACTTCATTTGCCTCATTGCCTCATTCCCCGTCCCGATCCCCCCTCATCCCCACTCCGTCAGCAATTCCGCCAGCGTATGCGCCTCGGGGGTCAATCGGCCATGGTCACTGAGCCCCACCGCGGCCAGAGGCTCGGCTTTCCCCTCCCGCAGAAGCTGACCCAGCAGAGAGCGGGCCATCTCCCGCAGGTCCTCGCTCAACGGATCGCCGACGGCGTGATCATCCACGATGCGGCCATCCTGCATGGACAGGATGCGCTGCGCGGTGCGGGCCACCCGCGGGTCGTGGGTGACGAGCAAGATGGTCATTGTTTGCTCGCGGTTAATCTTCTGCAGAAGCTCCATGACCTCCATGCCGCTCTGGGAGTCGAGGTTGCCCGTAGGCTCGTCGGCCAGCAGGATGGTGGGCTCATTAGCCAGCGCCCGGGCGATGGCCACCCGTTGCCGCTCGCCGCCGGAAAGCTGCGCCGGCTGGTGGTGCAAACGGTCGCCCAGCCCGACCAGATGCAGCAACTCCTCGGCCCGCTGCCGCCGCTTACCCCTGCTGATGGGCTGGCCCTGCATGGGAATCTCGATGTTCTCCCGCGCCGTGAGGGTGGGCAACAGGTTATAGAACTGGAAGACGAAGCCCACGGTGCGCGCCTTGAAACGATCCACGTCCTTGATAGTCGCCAGGTCTTGGCCATTGACCAGCACGCTGCCGCTGCTGGGGCGGTCCAGCGCACCCAGCATGTTGAGCAGCGTGGATTTGCCGCTGCCCGAAGGCCCCATCACGGCGACCATCTCCCCGCGGCGCATGGCCAGATCGACGCCGTCCAGCGCTCGCACCTCAGACCCGTCGCCGTAGACTTTGGTCAGGTCGTGGGTTTCGACGATGATGTCGTTATGCATCAGTCCTGCTCCTGCTTCTTTCTACCAGACGCCCGGCAACAGCCGATAGCGTGTTTGCTCGGCATACTCACTGTAGCCGTCCAGTTCCTCCTGCAACATCCGGTCCTCCAGCGCCGTGCGGATAATCAGCGACAGAGATGCCAACGCGCCTGCCAAAAGCGCCCACAGCGATCCGAACATCAGCGGGGCCACGAGAGACTGCAAGATGATCCCCACATAGCCAGGATGACGCACGAACCGGTACGGGCCGGCATTGCATACCGTGTGGCCCCGGTCGTCCTGAATGCGGACCGCTGTGGAGAAGTAGGCATTGGAGATCATGGCCCAACTGAACAGCGCGCCGCCCAGGACATAGGCTACGAATGCAACGATGTGAGTCACCAGCCCGATCTGCCCAGTCCATCCGAAGCGCTCATCTAACCCGGCCACCACAAGAATGCCGATGAAGTAGAGAACGGCGAACACGATGCCTACTATCTTGTCCCACTCCTTCCAATTCGTGGAGGCAGCGGCTCCGCCCCGTTCTACGATGGTCTCTGGATTGAGACGCAACATGAAAACGGCGTTGACGGCAACTCCTGCCAGGTAGATGCCGACATAAACCCACGCGTCCCACCAGCGGAGCGTGCCCGCTGAGAGAAACAGCACCACCGCCTGGATCAGGATCGTGATGAGGACCTGAACCATCCGCCTGATGATGCCCGCTTTGAGATCGTTATTCTGCTGCTTGTGTGCCGTCTGTGTGGTCATGGTCTTTGCCTCCCCTGCCGCTTGTCATCCGTTTAGCGATCTACCAGTTTCTCACCCTACTGCCCCACGGCGATGTTCACGAACGCCGTCATTCCCCACCGCAGGCGCGGGTCCACCCGCTCCAGTTCAACGATCGCCGTGTAGTTGGTGCTACCCTGCTCCACGGTGGACATGGGGGCGATGCGGGTGACGGCGCCTTGCCACACCTCGCCCGGCAAGGCGTCGAAGGTCACCTCCACCTTCTGGCCCACCGCCACCTTGGCCACGTCGGTCTCCCGCAAGTCGGTCGTCTCCACACGCAGGTGGCCGAGATCACCCAGGATGATCACCGGCCGGCCGGGAGCCAGCAGTTCCCCTTCTCGTACCCAAACCTGCCCCACGGTGCCGCTGAAGGGAGCGTGCAGCCGCGCTTTGTCCCGCGCTCCTTCCGCCTGGGCCAGCGCCGCCTGCGCCTGATCCACCTGCGCCCGGGCCACGGCGATTTCTTCCGGCGTGGCGCCGGTGCGCAGCAGATCGAGTTGCGCTTTCGCCTGAGCCACCCCCGCTTCGGCGTTGGCTACCTGCGCTTGTGCAGCCTCTACCCCCGCTTCAGCGCTGGTCACTTGTGCTTTTGTCGCCTGATCTCCCGCTTCGGCCTGGGCCAACTGGGCCCGTGCGGCGGCGACCGCCGCCTCGGCGATGGCGATCTCCTCTTTGGTGGCCTGGGCCTGGGCCAGGTTGAGTTGGGCCTGTGCTGTGTTGTGCGCCGCAGCGGCCGCGTCTCGCTGATGCCGTACCTGTTCCGCCGTCTCGCCCCCCACCCAACTGAGACGATCGAACTGGTTCTGGGCGAAGGCCAACTCGGTCGCCGCCTGCTGAACCACCGCTTCGGCGACGGCGATGGCCTGCTGGCGCG
>CAZPMV010000051.1:0-14599 GCA_964587335.1 uncultured Anaerolineales bacterium | reverse complement strand
CACCTGATAGCCCCGGAACCCCTGCTCTCCCAGCACCATTCCGAACTTCCGCAACAGGAAATCCACCGCACCGCGCGGGTCGGTATCCGACTTGTACCACTGCACCCAGAAAACCCGCCGCTTCCCGGCAGCCAGCGCCGTCAGCCGCCGGTCCAGCATGTTGATGTCCACAAAGAGATACTGGGCAGGAGCCCGATCAGCGGGTTCTGCTGGCGGGGAACCTTCGAATTCATTGCTCCAGCGCGGGTAGTAGAAGCCCAAGGGATAACGCTGATCCACCAGCACCAGATCGTCCGGGCCAGTCGTCTCTTTCAACCAAGCGCCCAGGCCGGAGGTATCCTCGCTGAAGTAGGCGGGATCGCTGAGATCGCTGTGCAGGCCTGGTGCCAAAGCAGCTAGCAGGAGAACAGTCGCTAACAGACCCAGCAAGCGAGCCTGCCGCCACAAGGCTGCCAGAGCCCCCCCCAACAGCAGCCAGTAGGCGGGAGCGACGAAACTGATGTACCGGGGGTCGAAAGTCGCCCGGTCGAGCAACACCCAGTAGTAGAGACCCAAGGGCAGAAGCAACCACAAGAACAGGAAGGCCCAGCCCCATCCAGGCTCATCGCCTCTCGCCTCTCGCTCATGACTGGTCGCTCTGCGCTCATGGCCTATCGCTTCTAGACTTCTCCGCGGCTGCCAGGAATGCCACAGGGCCAGCAGCAATCCGGCCGCGAGCAGCGCGCCGATGCCCCACAGCCCAAGACGTGCCCTCTCCGGCGCCATGTTCAGCCCCAGATTGTAAGCCTGCCAGCACCGGGCGAGGTATTCCTGCCATCCCGGCACCGTCAGGTTGGGATTGCGATAGCCGGGGATCTGACGCCAGGCAGTGGATGCCTGGGGCAAACACAGCAGCCCTATGGCCAGCCCACTGATCACCGCTCGCAACAGCAGGCTGCGTCGTCGCGCCGCTGGAGCGGTCAGCCATCTCAACCCAACAAAGACGGCAAAGGCAACCAATACGAAGAGCGTCGAGTAATGCGTCAGCAGGCTCAGGGCAGAGAACAAGGCAAAGCCAGCCCAGCAGCGCCAACTGCCTGGTCCCTCCCGAACTTCCGCTGCCAATGCCCGCCACAGGCACCAGCCGGCAAGGCACAGCCAGGCGAAAGCCATCGTGTACATGCGCGTCTCTTGTGCCTCGCCCAGGGCAAAGGGCGCCAGCGCAGCTACGAGGGTCGCCAGCACACCCGCCAAGCGGCTTCCCATTACTTGTCCCAGTTGGTAGAGCACCGGCAGGGTGAGCAGGCCAAAGGCAGTCGAGAGGAGACGCACGGCAAAGGGGCTCTCTCCGACCAGCCACATCCACCCGTGGAGCAGGTAGAAGTAAAGCGGCGGATGGATGTCCAGTTCCGGAGAGGTGGCAATGGCAGACAGCGCACGGCCAGCCACGTCAATGTTGCGCGCCTCATCCCACCAGATATCTTGAAAGTCGAGGCGGCAAAGGCGGAGCGCAAAGGCAGTCAACAGGACGAGCCCCAACAGCCACAGCGCCCTGCGCTTATGCACCAACGAATCTCCAGGCATACGCATCAAGGCAACCTTCAGCGTCCCTGCCCACGCGCTTGTGCCTCTGACGCTGTCACTGTGATCTCGTCGAGGATGATGCCATCGGACACGATACGGCCCGGCGGTCCCGTCACCGGCAGGCGACGCCGTTCTCTCAGAAGATAGAGACCCGCGCGGAGTTGGTACGTGCCCGCCGCAGTCTGCTCGGGGATCTCCAATGTGTAGGTATCGGGCACGGTTTCGCCCGGTTGCCAAGCCGAGGTGGGCCAGTCACCCTCCAGCGGCTGCTTGTCATACTGAGCCACGATGTTCCCTTCGGCATCCATCAGGTGCACGAAGGCCGTGTAGTTCTCCTCCATAAGCACCAGTCCCTGCCAATACAAGGTTACGCTGACCGACTGGCCTGCCTGCACGCTGTGCTGCGGCAAGTCGTAGCCGCGTAGCGCTGCCTGCCCACCCAACTCGAAGTCCACTGCATACTGACTGAGGTATTCCGGTGACTCAGTCCGGACCAGCCGCACATCCCCGACCAGGCCAGACTTCTGCCGCCCCTGCGCATCGACCACCTGCAGCCCCGTGTTGGTCGGCTCGTAGTAGAACCCCACATCCACCGTCAAGCGCGTCGGAGCGGCGGCATCAAAGCGTACCGGCACCAAGTATCGGTCCCTGATTACCTGCCCCGGTTGCCATAACCGAGTGGGATAGCTACCCCAACCTGGATAGGTGTCCACGCCCCCTGCGTGCTCCATCCCTCGCCCCAACAGGTGAATGAAGAGCGTCAAATCCAGGGAAATCGGCTTCAGCGCTTCCCAATACAGCACCACCTCCACCGCCTCGCCGGGATGGACCGTATCTGGCGAGACCTCAGCACCCACCAAGCGGATCAGGTCGCGGCGCAGCCTATGGTATTGCGGCGAAGTGAGGCGAGCCTCCAGAGGCACTCGCTCAGCGGTCAGCAAGGAAGGATAGGCGTAGGCCGGCGCAATGAAGAGAAAAGGACTGAGCACAGAAAGCACAAACAGTGGGGCCAGCAACACGCCCCACCAGGCTGGCCGCCACGACTTGGGCACCCATTGGCTCCACCCCAGGACCAACAGCACTGCTACGCTTGAGATGGCGGGGAAGAGAAGTCGCCCCTGCGTCGCGGGGGTGAGATGAGTCCACCGGGCCAACCCGGCGAACAGCAGTGCCAGCCAGGCAGAAGGCAGCAGCAGCCACCACATCGCGGAAGGCCAGCGGCCTCGCGGCTGCCGCAGCAGGCCGACGACCAACCCCAAGAGCGCTAGCAGAGATACAGCATCTAGGACTCTATAGATCCAACGAGGCACGGCGATGTTGAACCAGCCAAAGAGGGCCCAGAAGGAGATGCGCAATCCTTCCAATTCGCCAAGCAACTGCAAGCCATTGACTGACGCACTGCGCCGCCCCACCACATCCAACATGCGGTTCAGGCCCGTTGGATCGCCATACAGCCACCAGTTGCGCACATACCACCAACCGGCGATCAGAAAGGCCAGCCCGAAGACAATCGCACCCTCTCTCAGCAAGGCCCGCCAGGAACGCTCGCGGAGCGCATGCACAACCAGAATGAGGCCAGCCAACGGGAGCAGGCCCGCACCGCTGATCTTCGTGAGAGCGGCGCAGCCCAGTGTCAGGCCCAGCGCAACGAACGTACGCTGTGTCGCCTGCCCGCGCAGCACCCCCAACAACAACCACAGAGCCAACGTGCTCAACATGATGATCAGATTGTCATTGGTGACCGCTGCACTGATGAAGGCAAACTGAGGGATACAAGCCACGAGCACAGCCGCGGCCAGTGGCAAACCCGGCCGCTCGGGCAGCAAGTCGCCGGCGACGCGATAGGTAAGATACACCGTGCCTGCGCCCATCAGTACCGACAGCCAGCGCACCACGTGCACAGCCAGCACCATCCCCCCGTATGGCCAGGCCTCCCCTTCCGTATGCACCACCCGGTTCTTGTTGCCCGCTTGCAGCGGGTTGCCCAGATTGGCGTGCTGATTAGGCCAAAGCAGACTCAAGGCGTCGCTGGTGTCTATCCATGAGCTCACCAGCGCTCCCAAAGCGTAGTAGAGAGGCGGCTGGCTCCCCTCTTGCGCCCAGAGCGCTTCCGACTCAGGGTCTTGAACCGGGAGCGGGTTCCCATCCGCCAGGTGCTTCACATAGAAGTAGTGATGCAGCTCGTCCGGGGTCTCGAACATGGGGATGACCACGCTGTAAGTCCCCGACAGCAGCACGAAGAGCACAGCTACGACGAGGATGCCCCACTCTCTGCGCAGTTGCTCACGCCAGGCCACGGTAGACCTCCAGATGCTGAGAGGCTATGCCCTCCCAATCGAAGAGCCTGGACAGCACCCCGGCGCCCTCACCCAGCCCGCGCCGCAACTCGGGCGAGGTTGCCAGCCGGATGATGGCCGCAGCCAGCGATCCCGCATTGCCCGGCGGTACCAGCAACACGTTCTCACCGTCCATCAACTCAGCGGGAGGCGGCTGCTCATCCGGGTTTGGAGGTGTGGTGGTCACGATAGCCATCCCATGTGCCAGAGCGGCCATGAGAGTCCCGTGCTGAAACGAAGCCCCCTCTTGATAGGGCAACACACAGCAGTCGGCTGCAGCGAAGCTTGCCGACACTTCCTCCGGCGAGACGAACCCAGTCCACAACACCCGCTTCTCCAATCCCAGTTTCGCAATCAACGCCTCCACACGACGGACGTAAGCGATATTTGTGGGATCGCTAGAGCCCACTTTACCGCCGATCATCACCAGCAGCGGCTCGCCGGGCAGCGATGTCTCTTCAACCAAGACACTGAGAGCACGCAACAAGGTTTCGATCCCTTTCCTCTCGTTCATGAAACCGAAATGGCAGAGCAGAAAACCATCAGGCCCCAGTCCCCAGCGAGAGCGCTGCGCGACACGGTCGTAGCCACCTGGCAGCCTCGGCTTGATGTTGCTGCCGATGGGGATGAGGCCAGGCTGTATGCCATGGGACTTCAGCCTGGCCTGGTCCGCTCCGTTCGTGACGATGACCGCGTCGCTCCAGCGGGCGAGAGCCAGCACTGCCCGCCAGCGCAGCGGCCCGGCCTTGGGAAAAAGGTAGGGCACCCGCAGGTCGTGAAAGGTTACAACAGTGCGGGGGCGGTCAGCGCCAGCCAGCCGCAAGCGCAGCGGCAGGACATTGATGGCCGGCCGCATACCGTAGGCCGCAGCCTGGTACTGGATGTGCAGGATATCTGGCTGCACCTGCCGCACGACCTTGACGATAGCACGCCAACAGTTCCATCCCCATTCTCTAACAACTGGATGCAAGACACAGGATGCAGTTTGCCAATTGCTTCCTCCCTCTTGCTTCCTCCCTTTCGCGTCTTGCAGCGTGGACGTGATGACGTGGACTTCGACGCCAAGCCCATCCAGAGCCTTGCCCACTTCGCTGGTGTAGTCCCCCACGCCCCCCTGCATGGGAGGGAACTCGGCAGTGATCAGACAGACTTTCATCGGGAATCGCCGCCAGGTAAGAGTCTGGAGCGAAGCACCTGCCCATAGGCCCGCACCCTCGCTGCGCGCAGCGGACGCTTGTGGCCCACCAGCCACTTGAGCCCCTCCTCGACCGTCTGGCAGACGTAGGTCGCTAGCAGGAAGAGCCGCAGCAGTTCAGCCGTCAGGCGTCCATGATGCTTGCCGAAATAGCGCACCTTGCTGGTCTGAAAGTAGATGTGCCGGGCTGGCACCACCTGCTCGCTGGACTTCCCCTCGTGATGAATCACCTGCGCTGTGGGGAGATAACCTACGCGCCAGCCCGCGGTTTGGATGCGGCGGCAGAGATCCATCTCCTCCGAATACATGAAGAAGCCCTCGTCGAAGCCACCGACCTGGTCCAGCACCTCCCTCCGCACTAGAAGGCAAGCCCCCACGACCCAGTCCACCTCCTGTTCCACGCCATCGGACCGGTCGGCCAATTGGTAGCGCCGCGCCCACCGGTTGTTCGGCCACCAGAGCTCCAGCAGGGTGCTCTCGAAGAGAGCCATGGTCAGAGTGGGAAAGCGGCGGCGAGAGGATTGCACCGAACCATCGGGGTAGCGGAGTTGGGGACCTAGCGCGCCCACCGCCGCATGGACATCCATGTAGCGCACCATTGTCGCTAAGGCATCACCCACGATTTCAGTATCGGGATTGAGGAACAGGACATAGCGTCCCTGGCTGGCCGCCAGTCCTTGATTGCTGGCCCGCGCGAAGCCCAAATTGTGCTCGTTGGCGATGCAGCAGACCTGGCGAAACTCCGCCCGCAGCATGTCCACGCTGCCGTCGCTCGAAGCATTGTCCACGACAATGGTCTCGAGGTTCAGGCGGCAGACTCCAAGCTCAAGTACGGAAACCAGGCAGCGACGCAAAAGCTCCCGAACATTCCAATTGACGATGACGACCGACAGATCAACCACCGCGCCTCCGGGACAGCCAACAGAGCCAGCCCTGTGGAATAGGGAGTCTTGATGCTTGCTGCGGCGTCGTTAGACCTATTCCACAGGGCCAGCGGCCTACAAATGCCGCTCGACGACGAAATCGGCCAGTTCGTGCAACGTCTGCCGCGGTTCCACTGCGGGCAGGTGACGGAGAGCAGCTTTGGCCTGAGCGATGAAGCCGCGCGCACCTTCGCGCGCTGCCTCAATGGCAGAGGAGTGGCGGATCATCTGCACGGCCTGCGCCACGCCGTCGTCCCCATCCGACCCTTCGACCAGAGCCCGCAACCTCTGTCTCTGTTGTGGATAGCTCTGCAGGAAGTAGAAGACAGGCAGCGTCAGGATGCCTTGCCGGAGATCGTTGCCCACAGGCTTGCCCATCACCTCCTCATCGCCAGTGAAATCGAGGACGTCGTCCACGACCTGGAAGGCCATGCCTAGATAGCGGCCATAGTCCCGAAGCGATTGCACACCTGTCTCCGGCGCGCCACTGAACACCGCGCCCGACTCGGCGGACGCAGCGAACAGCGAAGCCGTCTTGCTGAAGATGCGACGATAGTACTCCTCCTCCGGCTGTTCCCAGTTCAACTGTCCGAAGATCTGTCGCAACTCACCATCGCAGATGGTCTTCAGGGTCTGGGCGAAGAGTGAAATGATGCGCGGGTTCCCGGTTTCGGCCGCGAAGGCCGCAGCCTGCGCGAAGATGTAGTCGCCAGCCAGCACCGTGCTGCCTAGACCCCAAGACGCATTGATCGTGTGATTGCCCCGGCGCAGCAGCGCGCCATCGATCAAGTCATCATGCACCAGGGTCGCCGTGTGCAGCATCTCCACCGCCGCTGCAGCCGCAATCACCGCATCCAGGTCGGGGTCAGGGTGAAACCTGGCCGACAGGATGGTCAAAGCGGGCCGCAACCGCTTGCCCCCGCTGTCCAGCAATGCCCGTAGCGCTGCCGCCAGCGGCGGATAGGCTTGCTCTGAAACCCCGCACAGTTTCGCTTCCACCAGCGCCAGTTCTTCTTGCACAAGTTCCAGGATGGGCAGCAACTCTGTTACTCCTCGATCGATCAAGACAATCCGAAAAGCTGCCTGGCGGCTGCTGCTGTCTGCTCGCCTACCTCTGTCTCCCCCACACCCTGCAGTTCCGCCACGGCCGCGGCCACCAGAGCGACGCGTGCCGGCTCGTTCCGCTTCCCCCGATAGGGATGCGGCGCAAGGTACGGCGCATCCGTCTCGATCAGCAACCGCTTCAGCGGCAGTTCCCGCACCAGTGCCCGCAGACGGCGGGCATTCCGAAACGTCACCGGGCCAGCGATGCCCAGGCAAAAGCCCAGATCGAAGACCTTCTCCGCCATGACCCGATCGCCGGAGAAGGAATGGAGTACGCCCTTGAAACTGGATACTGGATATTGGATATTCTCCGTCAGGATGGCCATCACCTCGCGGTGCGCCTCGCGGTCATGCACGATGATGGGCAGACCCAACTCGGTGGCCAGCGCCAGTTGCTGCCGGAAGACTCGGCGCTGCTTGTCCCGCGGCGACAGGTCACGGTAGAAATCCAGACCGATCTCACCGATGGCCACCACCTTCGGCTGTGCCGCCAGCAACCGCAGTTCGGCGATGACCCCGTCGGTCACCGTCTTGGCTTCGTGCGGATGCACGCCCACGGCGGCATAGACCTCGGGATAGCGTTCGGACAGCGCTACGGCTCGCCGGCTGCTCTCCAGATCGTAGCCCGGGTTGATGATGAATTCGACGCCCGCCTCTCGCGCCCGCTGCACGACCGTTTCGCGATCGCGGTCGAACTTGGAGAAGTCGAGATGGCAGTGTGAATCGATCAACATGGGCTAGGCCAACCCCGCCAACTCCAGCCCTCTCTGCAAGATGGCCGGCACGAGATCCTGACGCGTCGTCTCGCAGTACACCCGGATGATGGGCTCGGTGCCCGAGAAGCGCACCAAGAGCCAACCGCCATCCTCCATCACGAACTTGTAGCCATCGACGGTGACAATACCAGTCACTTTCAGGCCAGCGATGCGCCTTGGACTGGCAGCGTCCAGCCGCGCCTTGGCCATAGGGCGCTTCTCGTCGGGGAAGCGGGTGTCCACACGGTCGTAGTAGTGCGGCCCCACCTTGCTGTAGAGGTACTCGATGAGCTGCGAAGGAGTCTTGTCCGTCTTCACCATAAGGTCAAGTAGCAGCAGTCCAGCCAGAATGCCATCCCGCTCCGGCACGTGGCCGCGGAAGGCGTAGCCGCCACTCTCCTCGCCACCGATCAACGCATCCACTTCCAGCATCTTCGGGGCCACGTACTTGAAACCCACGCCGGTCTGGTGCACCGGCACGCCATAGATCTCCCCCAGCTTCTCCAGCATCGAGGTGGTGGAGAGCGTCTTGACAATAGGCCCCCGCTCGCCCCGTACGTCCAGCAGGTACAGCGCCAGCAGGGCGTAAACCTGAAGCTGATTGATGAAGTTGCCGTGCTCGTCGCCCATGCCCACCCGGTCGGCATCGCCGTCCAGAATGATGGCCACGTCCGCGCCCACTTCCCGCAGCCTTCGGAGGCCGACATTGACGTTCGGGGGGATAGGCTCAGGCCGCGACATCTCAGGGAACAAAGGGCGGCGCTCGGCGTGGATTTCGACGATCTTCGTGCGACCACCACCAAGGATGCTGGGAAACCAACCCGCCCCATTCCCCCACATGGCATCCACCAGCACGGTGAAGCCAGCGTCCTTGATGGGCTGCACATCAATCAGCCGCGCCAGTTGCGCCAGATAAGCTGGCGCCGGATCGAAGTACTGCACAAGCCCCTGATCCTCTGCCTCCCGCAGAGGCAACCGCTTCACCTGCTCAAGGGGCGGAATGAGGGCCTCGATCTCCCTCAACCCTTGTGGGTCCACGGCGCCGCCGTGCTCATCCCGCACTTTGAAGCCGTTGTCCCAGGGCGGGTTGTGGCTGGCCGTGATATTCACCGCTCCGATGGCCTGGCGAGCCACCACGCTGAAGGAAATCGCTGGCGTGGGCACCCCGCCGCCACAGGAGTGCACGGGGATGCCATTGCCAGCCAGAACCTCGGCAGCGGCGACAACGAAATGCTCCGACGCGAAGCGCTTGTCGCCCCCCACCACCACGCCGCCATCGGTCGGTCCTTTGCCAAGCAGATAGGCGGCGAATCCCTGAGCGCAACGGCGGACATTGTCGAACGTGTAGTCCTCGGCGATGCGGGCCCGCCAGCCATCTGTGCCGAAATGAATAACGTCAGCCACTCTCTCCTCCCACTTTCAAGGCTACCTTCACCAAGCCAGCCGCGGCATGTGGTTGCCCACCTTCTGCAACGCTTCCATATCACTGCCCACCATCATCTGCACCAGTTCCTGGAAGCTGACGATGGGCTCCCAGCCCAGCACCCGCCGGGCTTTGCTGGGGTCGCTGACCAGGAGATCAACCTCGGCAGGGCGGTAGAACTTCGGATCGACGACCACGTACTTCTCCCAATCCAGGTCCAGGCAGCCAAACGCCACCTCACACAGTTCCCGCACGGAATGCGTCGTGCCGCTGCCGACGACGTAGTTGTCCGGCTTGTCCTGCTGGAGCATCAGCCACATGGCGCGCACGTAGTCGCCAGCGTAGCCCCAGTCCCGGCGCGCCTCCATATTGCCCAGCCGCAGTTCGTCCGCCAGACCGAGCTTGATCCTAGCCGCCCCGTAGGTCACCTTGCGCGTAACGAACTCCAGGCCGCGCCGGGGAGACTCGTGGTTGAAAAGGATGCCCGACACGGCAAACAGGCCGTAGCTCTCGCGGTAGTTGATGGTGATCCAGTGTCCGTACACTTTAGCCACTCCGTACGGGCTGCGCGGATAGAAAGGTGTATCCTCGTTCTGCGGTACCGTCCGCACCTTGCCAAACATCTCGCTGCTCGATGCTTGATAGAACTTGATGCCCTTGTTGGCGATACGGATAGCATCCAACATGCGCGTGACACCCAGCCCGGTAGTCTCACCGGTGAGCACGGGCTGTTCGAAAGAGGTGGGCACGAAGCTCTGCGCCGCCAGATTGTACACCTCCTCAGGCTGGTACTTCTCCAGCAGGTTGATGAGGCTGACCTGGTCCAGCAGGTCGCCTTGCACCAGCGTGATCTTGTCCTGGATGTGGCGGATGCGCTCGAAGTTGATGGTGCTGGTGCGCCGCACCATGCCCACCACGTCATAGCCCTTTTCCAGCAGAAACTCGGCCAGGTATCCGCCATCCTGCCCGGTGATGCCGGTGATCAATGCCCTTGGCATGGATCTTCCTCCTGTCTCATTGTGTCTGCACGACGTCTGCACGACGATAGGTTGCGTTGGAAATACCTCTCAGGCACATGCGTCAACTGCGGCTTCCTCGGACATCTCCGAGAGCAAGACGATACCGCCCGCTATCATCTCTGTCTCCCACGCACACGCCCCACTTTCTGGCGCCAGTAGTTCAACACGTCCTGCACGCTCTGTTCGAAGGGAATGGCCGTCTGCCAGCCGGTGCGCTGGCGAAACTTGCGGCAATCGCTGACCATCGTGGGCACGTCGGCCGGGCGCAGGCGGACTGCGTCTTGCCGCACCTCCACCTTCACGCGGCTCGAAGCCAGCAGCGTTTCCAGCAGCCGCCGTATCGAGCAAGCCCTCTCCGAGCCTAGATTGTACACCTCACCCGGCTCGCCCTGTGTGATGGCCAGGTGATAACCCCGCACGATATCCCTCACGTCGCTGAAATCCCGGCTGACGTCCAAGTTGCCCACGTCCATCGCCGCTTCCCGCAGACCCGCCTCCTCTTCAGCCACCTGGCGGGCGAAATCCGGCGCCACGAAGCCAAGCCGCTGGCGAGAGCCGATGTGGTTGAAAGGCCGCACCATCACCACCGGCAAGCCGTGGGCGAGATGATACTGCAACCCCAACATCTCCTGGGCGATCTTGCTGACACCATACACATTGAGCGGCCGCAAGGGCGTATCCTCGGCCACCGGCAGATCATCCGGTCTCACCAGACCATACTCCTCGCCGGAGCCAACCACCAAGATGCGACAATCCAGGCCCAATTGCACAGCCGCGTGCAAGATGTTGAACTGCAAGTGGATGTTCGTCTCTAAGGTGGGCCAGGGATCGCGGTAGGACAGAGAAGGAACAGCCTGAGCAGCCAGGTTAATGACATAGTCTGGCCGCGTCTCCTCCAAGACGAACGTCGCGACGGACAACTGCGAGAGCTCCGCAGGATACAGCTCCAGCCGATCCTTCAGATGGACGATGTTGTCCAGGTCACCGTAGACAGTGCCCGCCACCTTCCAGTCGGTGTGTTCCAACAAGTACTCAGCCAGGTGGCTCCCAACGAACCCATTGATCCCCGTGACCAGCGCTTTCACCTAGTGCCCCCCTCGAAGTATCCACTCCCCACCTGGGTCACAACGGGCTATATTATACCTCAGCAAAAAGGAGTGGACAAGTAGACGGGTGTGCCACCGCGTCCACTTGTCCACCTCGGAGAAATACACCGTTTCGCTTGATTCTGCATGCCGAACCGTGTTCCGTGTCACGTTTCACGTTTCACGTATCACGCAGCTTTGTGTTTCGCCTGCCGATCTCACCACAAGTCCCTTTTCACCGCCGGTTTTGGTTTGGCGAGGCCCTACGTCCCCTCCTCCCACGACGACAGGTACTTCTCCTGCTCTGGAGTCAGCACGTCGATCCTTGTGCCCATGGCGTCGAGTTTCAGGCGAGCGATTTCGAGGTCGATTTCCTCTGGAACCCCATAGACCTTCCGGTCCAGATCAGCCGCGTTCTGGGCGATGTATTGCGCACAGAGCGCCTGGTTGGCAAAGCTCATGTCCATCACCGCGCTGGGATGCCCCTCGGCCGCCGCCAGGTTCACCAGCCGGCCTTCGGCGATGACGTACAGCCGCCGCCCGTCGGGCAGATGGTATTCCTCGAGGAAGGTGCGCACGCGCCGCTTCTCTACGGCCATCTCCTCCAGAGCGGGGAGGTTGATCTCCACGTTGAAGTGGCCGGAGTTGCACATGATGACGCCATCCTTCATCATATCCATGTGATGCCTGTCAATGACGTTGATGTCGCCCGTAGAGGTGACGAAGATGTCGCCGATCTTGGCTGCTTCCAGCATGGGCATGACTCGGTAGCCGTCCATCACCGCCTCCAGTGCCCGCAGTGGGTCCACCTCGGTGACGATGACATTGGCCCCCATGCCACTGGCACGCATGGCGATGCCCCGGCTGCACCAGCCGTAGCCGCCGACGACGAAGTTCTTGCCCGCCAGCAGCACGTTGGTGGCCCGCACGATGCCGTCAATGGTCGACTGCCCTGTACCGTAGCGATTGTCGAATAAGTGCTTGGTCAGCGCATCGTTGACGGCAATTATGGGGCAACGCAACACGCCGTCGGCAGCCATGGCCCGCAGCCGGATGACCCCAGTAGTGGTCTCCTCCGTGCCCCCGATGACGTTGCTCAGCAATTCCCGCCGCCCCTTGTGCAAGGTGGAAACCAGGTCAGCGCCGTCGTCCATGGTCAGGTGCGGGCGGTGATCCAGAGCTGCCTGAATGTGCTGGTAGTAGGTCTCGTTGTCCTCACCCTTGATGGCGTAGACCGACATCTCGTTATACGCCACCAGCGCGGCGGTCACGTCGTCCTGGGTCGAAAGAGGATTGGAGGCGCAGAGCACAACGTCGGCGCCTCCGGCCTGCAGCACGTGCATCAGGTTGGCCGTCTCAGTCGTCACATGCAGGCAAGCCGAAAGGCGCAGCCCGGCCAGCGGGCGCTCCTTGCGGAAGCGCTCCTCCAGCAATGCCAGTACCGGCATCTCCCTGGCCGCCCACTGGATGCGAAAACGACCCTGTTCAGCCAGGTCGATGTCCTTGATATCAAAGTTTTCACTCACGCAATCTGCTCCTTAGTCTGATCAGCCGATGAAGCCGATGAAACTGAAAGGTAATCAGCTCTATCGGCTGACTACCACACAGAGAACTCGCCCCGTGACAGCCGGTCCGTGAAGTTGTAGATGTCCGCCAGCTCTCGATCGATGATCTCCTGTACGTCACCGCGGATGTTGTCCAGTGCCACGTCGGGCTGCAGGACGAGGTGCGCCGAGGCGATGAGCGGCCGGTCAATGGACACGCCGATCTGGCTGCAAAGCCATATGTAGACCTCGCGAATGCCCGGCACGCTGCGATACACGTTGTCAGCGATCTTGTGGCTGAGCAGGTTGTAGATCTTCCCCACGTGACTGACGGGGTTCTTGCCCGCGGCCGCCTCGGTGCTCATGGGGCGGTTGAAGGGGATCACGCCGTTGACCTTGTTGCCCCGCCCTACCTGGCCGCAGTCCGCACCCTCGGCCGAGGTGCCCAGCACGGTCAGGTACATGCCGGACTCGCCGCGACTCTCCACGTCCAGCGTGTTGACGTCCACTATGACCTTGTCCAAGGTACGCCGTTCCCGATCCACGAAGGCCTGCAGTTCGCCGCAGATGGCTGCCTTGCGAGCGAAGTACTCCTCCGTAGTATGGATGAAGCGATCCACAAAGGCCAGAGCGATGGTCAGCACCAGCTCGCGGCCGTGGCGATAACCCATGACCTTGATGTCCTCGCCTGCCTCAGGGTAAGCTGCCTTGAAGGAAGTAGAGTTGAGATAGCGCTCGGTGGCCAGCACCAGTTGCTCCGTCTCGGTGAGCGGCGCATAGCCGACGCCTGCCGATGTGTCGTTGGCTCCGATCTTCTCTCGATCGAAGATGTCGGTCAGCTCCGGCGAGCCAGGCTTGATCTCGTTCTGGAAGATGACATGCTTCTCGGGATTGACGAAGCGCAGATTGCCCCGAATCCAGGTCTTTGCCGTGGCCTCGGCGATCTCTCCCACGGGGATGGACTTCCCCTGAAACTCGTAGATGGCGCGATCGCCGAAGATGAGGCGCATGGGCTCGTCCACGGTGCCACCGCCCAGCCTGGGGCTCGTCTGACCAGCCACCAGTAACGCTTTGTCAATGTTGTGATGCTTGATGCTGCCGAAGGCGTTGAGATAGGCCCGGCAGAGCTCTACCGAAATCGCCTCCATGATGGCATCGCAGATGGAGTCGGGATGCCCGACCCCCTTCCGCTCCACCAGCTCCACCAACTGCTCCTCCACGGGGAGCTGTTGCAGGCTCTCCAGTAGGATGTTTCTCATTGCTTGATCTCCTTTGCTGTTTCTCGAAGCACTATGCTCGAGTTGATAGGGGCTATCTGCCCCTCGTTAACTTGTCGCCCCGTTGACTCGCTGCCTTAACCTCCCCGATACCTTCCAGGAAGCGGCAATGCACCCGGTAGCCGAGTCGCCGGTAAAGACGCACGGCTGGCTCATTGGCTTGAGCCACGTTAAGCACCACCTCCAGACCTTCGTCCAATAGCGCCGCAGTCACCGCGCTGGCGCAGACGGTCGCGTAGCCATGCCCCCGATACGCCGGATGGGTGAAGACGTTGCCTACCGCCGCCAAGACATAGTTCGACGCGACAAGGTGCGTGCCCGCCACCGAGACGAGCTCCCCATCCACAGCCAGGCCGAAGAAGAGCCCCCGCTCAA
>CAZPMV010000050.1:0-14708 GCA_964587335.1 uncultured Anaerolineales bacterium | reverse complement strand
TGGCGAAGAAGTGCGGCAAGAGGGCATGGTCGATGGCCCTTCGGTGGAACCGAAGACATGGGAGGTAGTGTCATGAAGCGAAGAAGATTCCTCTTGGCGTTGGCGTTGTTTCTGGTGCTGGCTTTGGCAGTCATTGGAGCGACACGTGCTTCCTCGCAGACGCTGTCGCCTGGCACCGCGGATGTGCTGGCGCAGCCCGAGCCCGGTGCGCTGGTTGACGCCATCCGCCAGGGCAAGTGGCCGGCCCAGGTGGCCGCCCACAGCGGATCCATCCGCCCCGATCGCCACGGCCCCCAGCGCAACGACCCTGCCGAGGGCATTCCCACACATGCCTACTCGCCCTTCGACGAGCGGAGCAACCGGGACTACCCTTGTCCCCCCGGCGGTTGCGAGTTCCAGAAAGGGCGCCTGCTGGTCAAGCTGGCGGAGCATGTGAAGCCATGCCATCTGGAACGACTGGGGGATTGGACCGAGGACTCCACGCTGAACGAAGCGCTGGAGGCTGAGGGAATCACGCGCCTGGAGCCCATCTTCCCCCAGGCCCGGCCGCCCAAGCCTGGCGAGTTCGTCGTCTTGCCCCAGGGCGAGCGGCTGCCCAAGCCCGACCTCAGCCGCTGGTACAGTGCTGAGTTGCAGGATGAGGACGCCGATGTCCGCGCCATCGCCCAAGCGCTGAGCGAGACGCCCGGCATCGCCTGGGCCGAGCCAGACTATCTTCGCAAACCGGTCGGTGCGATGCGAGACACGGAGACGGGGAGACACGGAGACACGGAGATCTTCTCCCCATCCCCCCATCCCCCCATCTCCCCATCTCAGATTCCCGGCCCCGGCACTGACCCACTCTACGCCCAACAGTGGCACCTGGACGCCGCCAACGTTCCCGCGGCCTGGCAATGGCTGGAGGACAATGGCTACGAGACTGGCGGCGACCGGGACATCGTGGTGGCGGTGGTTGACACCGGCGTGGACTACAGCCACCCCGACCTGGCCGCCAACATGTGGGTCAATGCGCCCGAGTTTGGGGGCACGCCAGGTGTGGACGACGACGGCAACGGCTACGTGGACGACATCCACGGCGCCGACACCGTCTACCCCGACGGCGACCCGCAGGACGACCACGGCCACGGCACCCACGTGGCGGGCATCGTCGCTGCCCAGGCCAACAACGGCGAGGGTGGCGTAGGCGTGGCCTACAACGTGCAGCTTATGGCCCTGAAGGCTGCCCAATACTCCGGCGTGCTGGCCGCTTCGGACATCGCTGAGGCCATCTACTACGCCGTGGAGAAGGGCGCGGACGTGATCAATATGTCCTTTGGGGGCTACGCCCGCTCCCAGGTGGAGGAGGATGCGCTGGCGGTGGCCTTTGGCCAGGCTGTGCTGGTGGCCGCGGCGGGTAACGACGCCAAGGTCAACCTGCCCTGTCCCTTCGGGCGGGACATGTACCCGGCGGCTTACAACTGGGTGCTGGGCGTCATGGCGTCCCAACCCTCACCAGGATTGTGCGGCTGGCGGGCTTGTTTCTCCAACTACGACTGCACGCCCCATGACACCCACGAGTACGAATTGCTGGCCCCCGGCGTGGATGTGTGGAGCACACTGCCGATCGAGAACTACGCCGCCTGCGACGGCACATCTATGGCCGCGCCGGTCGTCTCTGGCATCGCCGCCTTGCTGCGCACCAAGTGGAGCGACAAGGATGTCTACTCCTCCCGCTTCATCATGGGCCAGATCGCGTCCAATGCTTCTCCTGTGGCCGATGCCCACGCCGCGCTGACCGTGGCACCCCAGCCGGAGCTCTCCTACCTGGAACACTGGCTCTTTGACACTGCCGGTCAGAGCCCCGATAACGACGATGACGGTATCGTGGACGCCGGGGAGACGGTAGACCTGGCCATCGTCATCCGCAACCACTGGGGCAAGGCCGACCCGGTGACGGTGACGTTGGAGGCCTGGGCCGAGGGTGCTGTTTTCCCCGACGCTTACGTGACGATGATCACCGATACGGTGGACTACGGCGCCGTGGGAAGCTTCAACATTGACGACAATGGTCTTATCTACGAAGACGACGTCATCGTCGGCGTGCGCCACCCCTTCCGCTTCACCGTGCCCATTACCACCCCCAACGACCACGTGATTCCCTTCCTGCTGACTATGACGGCTGGCAATGGCTACGACCCGGACGACCCCAATGCGCCTTACGTCTTCCGGTCCCGCTTTTACCTGATCGTACAGCGTGGCACAGAGTTGCCGACAATCATCTCCGAAGACATGGTGCTGAGCAAAGACTACTACTGGATTGTGCCTACCAAGACGCTGGTGGAGCCCGGTGTGGCGGTGACAATCACCGGAGGTGCACAGGTGCAGTTCTGGTCTGCTAGCTCAGGCAGTCCATACTCCGGTGACTCTTACGCGTCACTGCGCGTCAGGGGCCTGCTTTCCGTACAGGGCACTGTCACTGAGCCTGTTGAGATGTTCTTAGCTCCTGGCTTTGAGGGACGAATAACCGAAATCCTGCAAGAGCAAGCGGGGGGTATCGATCTGAGTTACGCGATCATTCAGAACCCAAGCATGGCTGTGGATGCCGTTGACCACGCCAAATTCCAGGGAAGTGGATTCTACGAGCACGGGTTTTACTACAATGATGAATACATCAATTTGGAATCTCACCATTTTGTGGAGTCTCCCCTCATTCAACAGACGACTTTTGACAGAGTCGGAATCGACTTCAATGTGGGCAGCGGTAGCTACTTCGATGGGGCATTCCGGCTAAGACCAACAGGCAATAGCTGGAGCGGCTCCATTCGGGAGTCGTTGCTAGATCACAGCTATTTCTATTTCCTGCTGAACAATCCCAGCAGCAATGACTTTCAGAATAATGTGCTTCTTTCGAACGTCCGCACGAACCAAGGAGGTAACCTACGAGCTGCCAGACTATGGGTTCGCAACCAAGACCCTTCCGGCTGTTCTGGCGACCTAAACATTCTCCACAATGCGTTTCTCAATAACTATCACGAACCAAATCCAAACAACTGGTCGAGAGTATGGTACGATGAGCAGGGCGAACCAGCTTGTCTCAGCCAGAATTACTGGGGAACGACATCCACAACCATCATCAATGCGGCTATCATGGATTATTACGACGACTTCGATTGGGGCGAGATACTGTACCAACCTATCCTTACCAGCCCTGTTACCACCACTTACCCCTTCGTCGCAGACGTTGTTCTCTCGACCGCCAGCGACCCCGACGCCAGCATCGTCGGCGCGGAGACAGTCACCTTCACCGTCACATTCAACCGGGACATGGACCCCACTGTCCAGCCCGCTGTCTCTTTCGGCCCCGACGTGCCGGAGACGGACTGTACAGTTCATCCCCTGGACGGCGGCTGGCAGGACCCCCGCACCTGGGCGGGCACCTTCAACATCACGCCCATCACCGGCGACGGCTACCAGCTCATGCGTGTCGCCGACGCTGTGGCAGTGGATGACCCCTGGCTGGTCACCGGCGACGATGCCGGGCGCTTCCGCTTCGAGATCATCACCTCCGGCACGGAGGCCATGAACCTGCAGGCCACGGGCGGCGAGGGGGTCGTGGACCTGATGTGGACGCAAAACGACTTCGAGCTGCTGGCTGGTTTCAACCTGTACCGGGCCACCAGCCAGGAGGGCAGCTACAGTCGCATCAACGGTAGCATCATTCCGCCGCAGGTACGCGCCTACCAGGACACGGACGTGACGCCCGGCCAGCCCTACTACTACAAGTTCACCATCGTCAAGTCGGACATGACCGAGTCGGACTTCTCCAACGTGGCCACGGCCACGCCCATTGACACCATCCCGCCGGTCATCAGCCACACGCCGCTCACCGAGGCCCCGGCTGGCTTACCACTGACGGTCCTCGCCGACGTCACCGACAACGTGGGCGTGCAGGGTGTGACCCTATACTACCGGGGCATCGGCGCCACGGACTACCTGAGCAAGACCATGATCAACACCACCGGTGACCGCTACTCGGCCACCCTCGAAGGCTCGCTCGTGACCTCGCCGGGGCTGGAGTACTACATTGAGGCCGACGATGGGATCAGCACGGTGCGCGACGGCCGGCCAGAGTATCCCCACCAGGTAACGGTGGAGGACAAGCCTGTGATCACGACGGTCAGCCCGGACCATGGGCCCGCTTCGGGCGGCACGGCTGTCACTATCTCCGGCAGCAACTTCAAGGACGGCGCTTCTGTGACCTTCGGCGAGGCGGTGGCAGAGGATGCCACGGTGGTCAGCAGCAGCCAGATCACCTGCACCACCCCCGCCCACTATCCGGCCACGGTGGACGTGACGGTGACCAACCCCGACGACCAGAGCGGGACGCTGCTGCGGGGCTTCACCTACCAGAGCACCGCAGTCCAGCTCACTCTGCCCGATGCCAGCGGCGGGCAGCATGCCGTCGTGCAGGTGCCCATCAATGCGGCCAACGTGCAGGGATTGCTGGCGGCGGACGTGACCATCACCTTCGACGCCGCCGTCCTAGAGGCTCAGGGCGCCAGCACGGGCAGCCTTACCCCTGGCTGGAGTATGGCAACGAATGCGACCACGCCAGGCCAGGTGACGCTGAGCCTGGCCGGCAGCGGTTCGGTCAGCGGGTCCGGCGTGCTGGCCATCATCGAATTCGAGGTCCTTGGCGCGCCAGGAGAGATCAGAGCGCTGCACTTCGACTCTGTGCTGCTCAACGACGGTGCGATTCCCGCTGACCTCACCGATGGGTCATTCACCATCAACTTGGTCTACGATGTCTCCGGTACCGTCAGCTTCTGGAACGGTGCTGCAGGCGTGGCGGGCACTACCCTGACGCTGAAAGGCGACCGCATCTACACCGGCGAGAGCGAGGGCGACGGGTCTTACACCGTCAGCAGCGTGCCCGAAGGCGACTACACCCTCACCCCCAGAAAATCGGATGACGCGACCGCCATCTCCGCCTACGATGCGTCACTGGTGCTCCAGCACGGGGCATTGCTCATCAGCCTGAGCGGCGATGCGGCGGCCGCTGCTGATGTGAACACATCGGGCGACATCAACTCTATGGATGCATCCTACATCCTGCAGAGAACGGTGGACCTGATCCCCTTGCCTTTCCCGGGAGCGGGCGTGGTCTGGGACTTCGATCCGGCCAGCCTCAACTACACAGACCTGAGCAGTGACCAGACGGCGCAGGACTTCACGGCGGTCCTGCTGGGCGACGTGTCGGGCAACTGGTCACCTGCCGCTGCGTTCAGCCGGAGGGACGGCACCAGAGTGCCCGCTGTGATCCGTGTGCAAGGAAGTGGCACCGACGCTTTGGGCAGTGCCACTGCTACCGTGGTCCTGGAGCCCGTATCCGCCCCGATCACCAGCCTGGAGCTGACACTGCAGTATGACCCGCAGGCTGTGACCGCTCTGGGCGTTGTACGAGGCTCGGCGGCTGGGGGCTGGATGGTGGCAAGCAATCTGGAGCAACCGGGCGAGGCGCTGGTGGCCCTGGCCGGTGCTCGCCCACTGGCGGGCGGTGGCGCGGTGTTGGAGCTCCAATTCCGCCTGGCGGACCCCGGGCAGGCCACGATGTTGCAGCCGGTCAGGGGAGAGATCAACGAGGGAATGGTGCCGGTGCAACTGGTGAGCGGTTGGCTGGGCAGATTGCGGCTATTCCAGCCGCTGATTCTGGGCGGCGGCGGGAGGTAGCCGTCATGCGCTACCGTGCTCTGCCCAGGCTCTTCATAGCGGGCGTGGCCCTGACCTTGCTGGCCGCGTCTGCGTACGGCGCAGTGGGCCAGTCGTCGGCCGGGTCTGCCGCGCAGGCTTCAGCGTCAACGTCTGATGCAATGGAGCCCAGCGCCAGCGGTACGCTGTCCCTGCCTGACGTGGGCGTTGCACCGGGCGAGGAGCTGTTGGTCGGTCTGGCTCTCGAGCTAGCCGCTGCGGAACTATACAGTTCGGACATCGCCATCAGCTACGACCCTGCCGTAACGACAGCGGTGAGCGTGACGTTGGGCACCGTGGTCAGCGCCTGGAGCATGGCCAGCAATCTGGGGACGCCATGGGTGATCAAGGTGGGGATAGCGGGTGCCCAGCCGCTGACGTCAGGCGGCGAGCTGCTGCAGATCACCTTTCAAGCTGTGGGAGACCATGGGGACAGCACGGTGCTCGCCCTGACCCGTGGCGACCTGAACGAGGGTGGACTGCCCGCGACACTTGAGGATGGCAGTCTGACCATCTATTCGCGCTGCGACATCGATGACGACTGTGACATCGACGTGGTGGACATTATGGCCGTGGCTGGCCGCTGGGGTTGTGGGTGCGGTGATCCATGCTACGATGCGCTCTACGATCTGGACGACGACTGCGACATTGATGTGGTGGACATCATGACCGTCGCCAGCCGCTGGGACTGCGAGTGCGGCGATGACTGCTACTCGGGTGCGGTAGGAAGCGCTTGGCGCGCAGGGCGGCCTTGAAGGGGTCCTCTAGGATCACCAAGCGGTTGTCCAGAGTGACAAGGGGCAGGGGGGGCGCCGTTGAGGACGTCGGCCTCTGCCTGATCCAGCTCCTCAGGGGTCAGCTGAAAGGCCCAGGGGTGGCTCTTGGACATGCCCACACGCGCATTGAGCCGCGCCCGCCGGTTACGATCCTGAAAACGCGAATCCTCGATCTGCTGTAATGCCTTCTTGCTCTGCCACTTCGACGTCGCCGACATAGGCGAACTCCCTCTGGGCAACAAGATTGAGACATGCCTCGAAGTACCTCAGGTTTGGGCGTACCGGCTGCGGAGCCCTTCAGTTTGATCTTCCACCTCGTGTGTTGGCTACTTGACCGATCCACCGCAGTGTACTGGGTTGCCCGGACTATCCTGACTGGATGTGGGGATGCTGCCGAATACGAAACTGAGGGGCAATGACTTGCACGAGACAGAATAGGCCATTGACAAACGACAGCAGGCAGCTACCGGCGACTAAATCCAATACCGCAGGCAGCCCAAGCAAGCCATCCACAAATCTAGGCCCGGGGGTATTGAGCTGACACGCGTTGCCCGATGCCCTGATGGGGATAGGACTGCGGATGCTTGTCATCATGCGGCGATTGGCTCCAGAGGGATGTCGGTTGCAGAGCATGATACCAGATTCCAGTGGTCTGCACCACATGAGACCATGGTGGACGAGCCAAGTAGCCAGCACAGGTCTCAGGTTGGACGATGAAGAGAGCTCGTTTCCAGAACTGGGTGCAGCGCGCCAAGAGGACCAGTCGAATGCGATCGCCGTTGGTGAGCTGAGGTCGTCTCACCTGGCGCTTGAGCACGATGAGCTGCTGCCTTAACAATGCGTTCTCGGCGATGAGGTCGGCGCGGCTGCGGCCAATGTCTGACAAGGCACCTGTCACGAGGGTGGCGGCTACTGGCTTGGTCCATTGCTTGAGGTATCGTCTTGCTCGGCGGCCAAGAACCCCGCAAGAACTGAGGATGCTAGTGATCATGCAGTGACTCACTCCAGATGGGTTGTCGATTGCACAGCATGATACCCGATCTTGGCGGTTTCAGCACACAGAAACACCGGTGGATGAGTTAAGTAGCCAGCACAGGCGTGCGCATAGTTGCGCGCTGAGGATTGGCACGAGGTGCAGTGGCTCAACTCTTGGGGTGTTTGCCCAGATGGTGCGGGTTGGAGCGCGAGCCGTGCCACCAGTCGGTACAGAGCGGCCAGGTCTCCGTTGGCGGCTGCATGCTCTTCCTCTGCGAGGGGCACCTCCTGCAGCAGACGGAGCAGATTCGACCTGGCCTCCAGTAGTTGTGCCCAGCTCGACTCTTTGGGCTTGTAGAAATCGCAGCGTGGGCAAGCCATGCGGTGAAGACACTGGTCAAAGAACTCGTAGCTACACAGGCCATGTCCCAAATCACAGTAGCGCCATGGTTCTCCGCTGGCTGCTGCTGCGCTCTTGACCGCATCTTGGTCAATGAGGACTTCGATATGATCCTCACGCGGGCATGCGCCAGCCTTCTCCTCTCTGAGGCCGATATGGGCTGTCTCATCTGATCTTCCAAGTCGGCATCGCTAGCTGTCATCAGTGGATAATCGTAGCTATCATCCAACGGTCCTCTGTGCGCTATGTGCCAAGAAGTGAGCGGTACAGATCAGAGATTCTTTGCACCATGGTGGCAGCCTCGAATGCCGGGACTACCCGATCACGGGCATTCTGCCCCAATCGTGTTCGCACACTCGGATTGCGCAGGAGGTAGACGATTCTGTCAGCCAGCGTTTGCGGGTCATGAGATGGGACCAGGAACCCGGTCTGGCCTTCAACGACCACCTCGGGAACACCATTCACGTTCGTAGCAACCACGGGAAGCCCTGCTGCCATAGCCTCGGTCAAGGAGCGCCCGAGGCCCTCCCAGAGAGAAGAGATCACGAAGATATCGACGGCGTTCAGCAACTCCGGTATATCATCTCTGTACCCAAGCATCCGTATGCGGGGGTCTCCCGCGATGAGCTGGCGCACTTCATGCTGCAGCGGGCCATCACCAACCATAATGAACTGAGCATTCGGCACACGCGTCAAAACCACCTGGGCGGCTCGCACAAAGTCCTGGGGCGCCTTCTGCCTTGAGAGGCGACCAACGAACCCCACCACTAGATGATCAGGCTGCAGTGCGAGTGCCAGTTTCTGCTGTCGCGAGTCTGCACTCCCCTTGAACTTGGAGAGATCAATGCCACTGTAGATGGTGACTATCCTGCCCGGCGAGGCGATCTCCAGCGACAATGCCTCCGCCTCGATTCGTTCACACACGGAAATGAGATAGTGCGTGCGCCGAGCAGCGAACCGTTCTAGCTGAATGTAGGACCAGCGTCTGAACGGGCTCATGTGGTCATGGAAAGGGAAGCCATGTATGGTGTGCACGACCACCTTGGTCCGGCACGCGTGAGCGGCGACGCGCCCGATGAAACCTGCCTTCGAACTGTGTGTGTGCACCAAGTCATACTGCTGAGCCCTGATGAGCACCATCGTCTCCAGTAGCGCCCGCGGGTCGGCGAAGAGGTCGATGTCGAATCTATCCTGTCGCAAAGACCTGATCATGTGGAACTCATCTGCAGCCTGACAGCCGCGCGGCAGCCATCGCCCAACCGGGGCGCTGGCAAGGTGAACCTCAAATTGCGTGCGGTCAAGCCCCTGCACCGTGCTCAGAGTGTTATCCTGAGCCCCACCGCACTCTAGATGGCCAATCAGATGAAGTACTTTGATTTTGGTCATCATCAATCCTAGCCCAAGTACCCGAGGGCCTCAAGTCTGCTCCTGGTGGCCCGGTCCACCGACAGCAGCTCCCCGGCCTGGTACGCGGGTCCGGTTTGTTCCTGCCATGCCGCAAGCTCCCTACGCATACGACGCCACACTTGCTCTTTGCTCGAGATCAGATTGACCGCCTCGCTCGGGTCGATTCTGATATCGAAGAGTTCGTCGCAGCCATCCGAAGCCTGGATGTATTTGAAGTCCTCCACACGAATGCATGCCAGCGAACGATCGTACATCTGAATCCGCCCATCTGCCCCAGGGACTCTCTGTCTGAGCAGCTTGATGTTGGGCTGAGGACCCAAGTACTCAGCCACCGCAAACTTGCGCTGGCGATCGTCAAGCCGATCCGGCAGCAGTGTCTCCCCCTGCATCTCTTGTCGAAACGTCTCTCCCGCGGTATTCAGGATATCCATAACGGTTGGAAACACGTCCACCAACTGTACCTGACCGAATACTTGCTCCCCAGCCGGGAAGAGGCGAGGGTAGCGAATGATCAGTGGAACCCTGAGGAGAGTATCATAGAGACAGTACTGGTGATCCATCAAGCCGTGGTCACCTATGTTCTCTCCATGGTCACTGGTTATGATTAGCACGGTGTCATCCAGCAACCCAACATCGTGCAGGAGATCATAGATCTCTCCAATCCTGCCGTCCAGGTATGTGACTTCCCCATCATACAGAGCGGTGAGAATCTGGAAGTCGTTGGCCGACATCTCCTTAGTGCGGCTTATGTACGACCAGGCGTCTTGGCTAACCTTTCCCGCGGACTGCACCGTGCACCCCGGTGGCAGGTACATCTTGTCATACGGGGCTGGCGGCCTGTACTTCAGATGAGCTTCGAGGTAGTTCGCAAACATGAAGAAGGGTCTCGTATGACTGCGCTTTTTCGTCAGCCAACGCCGCATCTCCGAGTTGATGCGGCGGGCGCCCTTGTCGTATCTGCGCCACAGGAATCGAGCATAGATGCCGTTGATGAGGTTCTTCATCGGATTGCCGTCGAGGATGCGCTCCATAACATCGGCAGCGCGGAGATGTTGCATATCCTCATGGGCGGAGACAGCGCGATTCGTCACGTCTGACTCAGTCTGAGCGATTTGCCAGATCTTCACAAATGTGTCAAACCCTCGGGCCAGTCCGAACGTATTGCTTATCCAGCTATTGTTGCTCAAACCAATTGTCTGATAGCCGCGGTTGGTCAGGAACTCCGCCAGCGTAGGGAGACGGAGATCCAAGTACTTGTGCAGCTCGTGGGCACCGTGCTTGGAGGGGAATGTGGCTGTGAACAAGGACGCGTGTGCTGGCAGTGTCCAAGGTGAGGGGCTAATGGCATTGTGATACCGGACCCCTTCCTCTGCTATCTGGTCAATCCGTGGAGTTGTCGATCCGGTGTGGCCATAGCACGATAGTTGCTGTGCCCTGACGGTATCCAGCACGATCAACAGGATATTGGGCCTACTGCCATTTGTGAGCGTCACGCAGCTATCCTTCAGCTTGTCATCTATCCATCGTCACCACCGCAGAGCGGTCAGAGATGCGCCTGCCAAAGCGGCAAACAGCCAGGTGAACTGCGCGCGGTGGCGTAGAGCAGCCCCGGCGTTGGCATCGACGATGCCGTACACTCCCACTCCCACTGCGAGAAACACCATCAGAAACAGGGCTAGCCCTCGCTCTCGCGCCCACAGGTCTCGAAGGCCAGCAAGTGCGAGCAGCAGAATGCATAGTACGAGCAGGCCATCTAGGCTGGCCAAGAGCTCTATGGGGGTGCTCGCCTGCCATGGGAATGGAGCGAGAAGGAAATGCAGGGTTCCCAGGGGTAACAGTCCCAGCAGTTCTCCCAGGGAGGAGTAGCCACTGCCAGCCAGGTAGACGGCCTCCCCCCTTGCTCGCCGAGCACGAAGATTCCCCAGCCAAGCAACATCTGCCTGCTTCAGTATGGAGAAACTCGGTGTCTGCAGCGCGGCGAAGAGGAGTAGAAGCGCGACGGCAATGAGCACTGCTACCAACACCAATCCCACAATGCTGCTCCTCACCGTTCTGCCCAAATAGGAGATCAGACTGGGCAGCAGTGCAATCCAGTAGATAGGCAAGTTCTCGGGGCGGAGCAAGCCGGCAAGCACAGAGAATGACAGGGCCACGATCAGCCAGGGCAGCCTGAATGTCCGGATCCAGAGCAGTGTGTAGAGCACATACGCAGAGATGAGCAGGATAACGAGAGCCTCTCTTAGCGGAACGGCACTGAACATGGTGGCCGACGGAAAGACAGCAGCCAGCAGAGCTGCCCTCTTGGGCGCCCGAGGGTCCGAGAACACCAGTCTGGCGATGCGATACACATTTACTACTGTCAAGGCTCCGAGCGTCGCATTCACCATCCGGAGCAGGAGGGTGGAGCGGCCGAAGAAGTATTGTAGGATGGCAATCCAGTGAGCATAGCTTGACACTTCGGAGCTGGCCTGGATGAGCGCAGTCCGTCCGCTGCGCCACGCAGATGCGATCTCCCAGCCCAGGGCCTCAAACCTCACAGCGTCGTATAGGCTGTAGGGCAGAAACTTGAACTTCCAATCGGCGACGGCCACAGCTGCCCGCAACAGCAGCGCTCCCAGCACGATCGCTATGGCTGGTTGCGCCAGTCCGAGATGGCATGAGTGCACTACCAAGCCCAGAGTGCACAGCGCAAACATGACTGTCGCAATAGCCACCTCGTACTGGGCCAGACTGGCCAGCAGTGCAGCAAGTGTGCCGTAGGTCATTCCGAGTGCGATCAAGAGAGAGTATCTAGGGAGTGCTTTCCGCATCATTGGCGCTGCACCAACCTACTGCCTAAGCCTGCCCGGAGGACGCTTGGACGGCACGTGTGCTGCTGGATTTCTGCGGGTGCTGGCTGACGGCCACTCCACAGGCAGATGCCAAGTCTTGCACGTGGACCTCCGGCCGCGAGATGAGCGCTGATGAGCCGGCGCCAAATGCCTGGACCGCCGTTCCAGGTGCCACTGGCAGCACAGTCCATGGCAGCCCAGCGCGACGAAGCTTCCGGCAAGCAGATGGGGCCTCACGCTCAGACTTCTTTGCGGTGCAGGTGCATCGATCATCAACCGTATCCCCTGGCGCAGGCCAGACTGCCAGATCACGCAGCGCCACGTGACCGCACTCTGCCTCCGAGACCCTGTTCCCCTGAGTGCAGCGCGCTCATCACATCATCGCCAGAGATATACCCGTCGGACACATGTGATCGCAGCGTTCGACCTCTTTCGCGGCAGCGGTTAGGGTGAGTCGGTCCCTCAGTGATGACCGGGGCTGGCCGAAGGCTCGCTCTCCTATCGCATGAGACGGGCCGAGGATAGTCAGCAGAGTCACGGGTCCCCCAGCGACCACTGGCGCTTGCAGCTCGCTGCCCAGCAGCGAGGCCTCAGAGTCTGTCGCAGCCTAGGCATGCGATCTCGCCCAAGCTCGATCACTATCCGCCAGTCCGCGAAAACCTACCAGGCACATCCTTCTACTTGCCTCTGCGTGTGACAGCGATACCACCTGCCTCCCAGCCGTCTTCATCAGCCAACCCTCCCCCATTGCCTGCTCGTGACCTGAGACCGCGAGCACAGCCTGTCAGTCGAGGTAACCAAGACCCCTGAGGCGTTCCCGCACCATGTCCTCGTCCCCCTGGGAGGCCACTGCAGATCCCGCCACTTGCTCTCGCGGTTGCTCCTCGTAGTATTGTGGGCTGGTATCTCCGGGCAAGCGACAGCAATTCAGGACCTGACCGTCCATGTAGGTGGGGATGGGGATACCCATGAGCGCCAGTACCGTGGGGGCTACATCCATGATGCTCGCACGCAGTGCCGGCTCCGCCACACCGAGCCCAGGCCCGTCAATCACAAAGATGCCAGCTTCATGATGTGTTCCAGCATGGCGACTTGCGGCCGTGACGGCCTGGAACACCTTGCCACCACCTATGGTGGTGCCGAAGGTGTAGCCGGGTCGTGGGATGACGACTAAGTCGGGGATGAAGCTGTCCTCGGCAGCGCCTGTATACACCTCCTTGCCTGATCGGCAGCCAACTACGATCTGTTCGCCTGTTAGGTGATCGCGCAGCGAAAGCAGATCGTGTTCCAGCAGGGTTCTGTGATACTCGCGCTCCTCCTCTTCTACCGTCAAGTAGATGAGCCCATAGGTCTCCCGGCCAATTGAGAAGGCGCTGGTGCGCGACCAATCCACCATGGCGTTCTGCTGTACTGCATTAAGAAGCGCTTCCTTAGTGGAGCGATGCAGGAGCCTGTTGCGCAGGCCCAGACGATCCAGATGGCGCGCCAGCAACATGAGCCTTCTGGGTAGCCCTCGTGGCCCTGCGTGATGAAGCCTGAGGTAGCCTCTCTGCCCAAGCCACTCGTTCAGGTTGATAGTAGCCCAGTGCCGTTGGAAGCCATGGTCGGATACGAGGAAGGTGAACAGCTCGCCGCGACGACCCTCCAGAAGCAGTCCAACCATCGAGTCGAGGTAGGCATAGAACCGTCCAATTTGGGCAAATGCCTGCGGGTCGTGATCTGGATGCTCTCGGTCAAGGTGGGGCCATAGCCTGTGTTGCAGAACGTCGGGCTCTTGAAAGTGCACCATCAGGAGATCCCATTCATAGCGGTCCCGAAGGTACATCGCCAACTGGGCCCGTTGGCCCACACCGTTAGCCAGGGCGCCAAGAAAGGGCGTGTAGTCACCAGTGAAGTCAGAGGCAAACTCATGATCCTTGAGGATTGAGTATGATGGTATGACTGTCTTAATCTCCTGCGCCAGTTGCCGTGGATAGGTGTAGTTGGAGCGGACACTGGGTGTGAACATGCCTGAGACCAGCAAGCCGTTGACTGGGTGCGGTGGAAACGTAAGGGGAACATTGATCACGATCACGCGCCTGCCCGCGTCGCTGACAAGCTCCCAGAGTGTCTTCACTCGCAGTGAGTCGGAAGTCACCAGGTCGAGCTGCTTCGTATCCCGATCGAAGTTCTCGAAACCCATCACCCCGTGCTTGCCCGGATTGACGCCTGTCTGGAAGGAAGCCCAGGCGACAGGAGTGATCGGTGGCACGGTGGACCGAAGTACACCAGAAACACCACGCTTCACCAGGGCGGGGATGTGCCGCAGATACCCCGCATCGATCAAGGGCTGGAGGACCGACCACGTCCCTCCATCCAGTCCGATGATCAGAGCCTTGTGATTTGTCATCCGGCACTACCTTCATGGTGGCCAGGCTTCATGGCGGATCCCTCAGTGTTACTCCCATACAGACACGGCGCTGAGCAGCGGCTCACTCCGTTTCCAGGGTGCCGTTTCCGCATCGCTCCAGCATGGTCTCGAGCAAAGATCTCGTTCGATAGCAGCAAGTCCCGTTTTGCGGTCACGTTTCTCCTCGTTCAGTCCGAATAGAA